>NZ_WQPQ01000024.1:0-172292 GCF_018785365.1 Clostridium sp. MCC344
TCGTGAATGCTTTGCCCAACGGGGGAATCGAACGAGAAGCCCCCACTTCAAGCGTGAGCTAAGTGGTGGGAGTATGTCACAAGCGTCAAGGAACAGAGCAAAAAGATCAAAGAGTACGGCTCCAATGCCATGGTCATGACTGTCACTTTATTTGCTGTCGGAATCTTCATGGGAGTTATCAAGGACTCCGGCATGGTGGAAGCGATGGCAGAGACGATCGTCAATGCACTTCCGGCAGCGATCGCACCGCACATGCACTGGTTCATGGCACTCTTCTCCGTACCGCTCCTGATGATCCTTGGAACGGATGCCTTCTACTACGCACTTCTCCCGATCATTATCGGCGTAGTACAGCCGTTCGGCATCACGCCGGAAACGGTAGCGGCAACCTTCCTTTTATCAGCCACAATGGCAACTCCGATCAGCCCGTCCGTTGCAGCTGTATACGTGGGCCTCGGTCTTGCAGACGTCTCCATCAGTGAACATATCCGCTACTCCCTGCGCCTTGTATGGCCGGCGAGCATTGCGGTACTGATCTTATCAACGCTGGTTGGCGTGATTCAGTTCTAAGAAAAAAGACCACCCTGTCTGGCTGAAAAGCCGGATGGAGGTGGTCTTTTTTTATGTAACAGGAAATCCCGAGGAATTTCCTGTTACATAAAAAGGCACTGACGTGCCAAAGATGCGCACTCGCGCGAAGATGTAGACTGTCGCAAGCGACCGCGGGAGGCGCGAGAACGTGCCGAGGCACATTCTTTTTCACTTGTTGTGCAAAAATCGATCTAATTTGTCAGAGTTCTTCTTCCGGATGAAAATCTGCCATGAATCGTTTCAGGAGATAGGTGCAGAAATACGGGAAGGTGTAAGTACAGTTTTCGTGACCAATATTCTGGGATGAAAATTTAAAGCCATAGCGGATATCCGGATAGCGCTCCGAATTAATCAGGGTGTTCATGGATTTTGCTCTTCCGCTGGCAGCTTTCACTTCCAGTGGAATCAGGGAAGTCATGGAGCGGATAAAGAAATCTGCTTCAAGTGTAGATGTTTCTTTTTTATAATAATAAAGCTTATAATGCTGTTTGACTAAAGCTTCCCCGACAATATTTTCATATAAGGCACCTTTGTAGACTCCGAGATTCTTGTTGGCGCGCAGATCTTCCTGGGATTCATCATCCAGCATGGACACAAGAAGACCGGTGTCGGCAAAGTATAATTTAAAAATATCCGGATCATAATTGCCGCCCAGAGGAAGTTCCGGAAACTCCAGACAATAGCAGATATTTACCATACCGGCATCGACAAGCCATTCTGCACACCCGCGGTAATCACGGAACCGCGCACCGGACGCCACTTTTGAAATCTGGAATTTCTTGTTTTCTTTTGCGAGCTGTGGAGCAATCCGGTTGAAAACATTTAAGATTCTCGTCTGATCGATCCCCTGCGCGTATTTACGGATATCTTCTTTATAGTCGGCGATCAGCTGTCTTTGCGTGTCGAGAGAGTTTTCGAAAGTGTTTCTCTGGATATATTCCGCCACTACGGCAGGCATACCGCCCAGAACACAGAAATCAAGAAACAGGGAATGGTACACTTTCATTTCCAGCTCATTAAACGGGCGCAGTTCCCTCATATGAGAAAGCATACTCTGGACAGTTGCATCATCATAGCCTTTTGCCCATAAAAATTCTTCGAAGTCAAGAGAGAACATTTCATAATCTTTCTTATATCCAACACTGTTGCTCTCGATTTTGCGATGGTTTACACCGAGCATGGAACCGCTGCAAATGACGTCAAACCGCCCGTCAATGCAAAAAAATTTCAGAGAGGTAGCAATTTCAGGAAATTCAGTAATTTCATCAAAAAAGATCAATGTTTTTTGCGGAATGAATTTCTTTGACGGATCGATCAGGGAAATATTTTTTATGATATCAGCTGCCTCGTAACCGTCAGAAATGATCCCCTTATACTTCTCGTCTCTTACAAAATTGATCTCTATAATACTTTCATAGTTTTCGGCCGCAAAATGTTTGATGGATTCTGTTTTGCCAACCTGGCGGCTTCCTTTGATGATCAGTGGTTTTCTGTGCGGGTCGGATTTCCATTCACAGAGAAAATTGTCTACCTTTCGTTTTAAATACATGTGTGCACCTCCGTTCTTTATTATGAGTATACACAAAAAAACAGCGAATATCAATTATAATATCACAAAAAAATAGCGAATAATTTTAAATATAACACAAAAATAAATTATATGATGGGTATACGTGTATTTGTCAAGAAAAGCAGACAACAAGAAAGACCGCAGCAATCGATACCTGGATTGCTGCGGTCTCTAAAATTAAGCCAGATCGTCTGATCAACAACAGTCAGCCTGAAATCACTGATCAGCCATGCTTTTCATCGCAATATCTGCACCGATACACCTCATGATCTTTATCATCGAGATAGAAGATATGCGGAAGCTCCTGCTCGATCGAGGTGATGCAGCGCGGGTTCTTGCAGTGGATCACGTTCTTTAAGATCTTCGGGAGATGAAGGCTGCGCTTTTCGGCGATCTTGTCATCGCGGATGATGTTGACGGTGATGTTGTGGTCGATGTAGCCGAGAACATCGAGGTCGATGGCGTCGAGCGGTCCCTCGATCTTGATGATGTCTTTCCGGCCCATCTTGTTGCTCTTCGCGTTCTTGATGATTGCGACGGTGCAGTCCAGCTCGCCTAAACGCAGGTAGCGGTAGATATCCATACTTTTTCCTGCCTGGATATGGTCAAGGACAACACCTTCCCGGATTCCGCTGATATTTAACATGGTTTTTCTACCTCCAGTAATGTCATAATGAGAGCCATACGGACATATACGCCGTTCTGGACCTGTTTAAAGTATGCGGCACGCGGATCATCATCGATTTCGACGGAAATCTCATTGACACGCGGGAGCGGGTGCAGAACGTACATATCCGGTTTTGCGAGTTTCATCTTTTCTTTGTCGAGAATGTAGCAGTCCTTCATGCGGATGTAGTCTTCCTCGTTGAAGAAACGTTCCTTCTGGACTCTTGTCATGTAGAGGATATCGAGGTCGGCGATCGCATCATCCAGGCTTGTTGTCTCTCTGTATTCGATGTTTTTCGCGTCGAGAACGCTCTCCTTTATGTAATCCGGAACTTTTAACTCCGGCGGGGAGATCAGGATAAAGCGGATCCCCTCATAGCGGGAGAGTGCATTGATCAGAGAGTGGACCGTGCGGCCAAATTTTAAATCTCCGCAGAGTCCGACCGTCATATTGGAAAGTCTGCCCTTTAAGGAACGGATCGTATATAAATCAGTTAAAGTCTGTGTGGGATGCTGATGACCGCCGTCTCCGGCATTGATAACAGGAATCGAAGATTTGGTGGAGGCAACATAGGCTGCGCCTTCTTTTGGATGTCTCATTGCGCAGATATCTGCGTAACAGGAAATAACACGAATTGTATCGGAAACACTTTCACCCTTGGTCGCGGAACTGGAATCGGCGGAAGCAAAACCGAGAACGGAACCTCCGAGGTTTAACATGGCCGCTTCAAAACTTAAACGGGTTCTTGTGCTTGGCTCATAGAAAAGGGTTGCTAATTTCTTTCCGTCACACACGTGTGCGTATCGGGAACGGTCTTTCTCAATGTCGGCGGCAAGCTCTAAGAGATTGTCCGTCTCCTCAAGAGAAAAGTCAAGAGGATTTAACATGTGTCTCATGATGTTTGTAATCTCCTTCCAAGTGTTTTGCGTTACCATGCTGGGTAGGAATTTTCTGAACTGAAAATTCCGTACAGTTATAGTAGGGGGAGTGGATTTTGCCGATTCGGAATGCGAAGCATCGGCAAAATCTGTTATCGTTCATGCAGTGCAGGAACGATAACATTTTTATTATTATAGCGAATCCGGAGTGGAATTTCCACTATTTTTTTGAAGAAAATTATGATAAAATGAAGATCAGTGAGTGCAATGCACAAAAGAAAAATAAGCGGATGCCTCTGGAAGGCCTGTGTTTCCGGGAAAAAGGAAGCCGGAGCGAAGGCGCACCGGGCAGAACGGATCGTTGGAGGAACCATGAAAAAGACGATGGAGCAGATCATCCTGGAAGGTCAGGTCGCAAAATGCCGCTCCCTGGAGGAACTTTATGTGCTGTGGGAGCTGATGCAGCAGATGGAGGAAGATCCGGACGGAAAGACCTGTTATCCGGAACTGGATCAGAGAAATTTTCATATTGACGGAATCGTGGACCCGGTGCACTATGACGGGACCCTTTATATATTAAAAGAGACGAACATGCGGAAAATGATCCAGAAAGGCGAGACGATGCCGGTGGTCTCGGATATCCGGGGCGACTTTCTCTCCGGAAAGAGTCCGTCTGGCCGGGTGGAATATCTGGAGTATCTCACTGGCATGCAGAAGGTCCTCTGGGAGGAATGTCATCCGGGGGAAGAGTGCAGACTTACCGGGAAAAAGCTCCGCGAGAAGGCGGCGGTCCTCTATCTCAATAAGCGCGGCGGAAAGGGCGCGGCCGATGAGGTCAGCCTGGATTATGGTCAGTACTATATGGAGTTTATCAAGAAGCAGATCCGGCTTTTAAACCCGAAGACCGTGGTCTGCTGCGGAGAGGACCTCTTCCGCCTGATCGTGATGGAAGTGTTCCAGAATAAGAAACAGAAAAAGAACCGGGAGATCTACATGAAATGGAAAGATCTGATCCAGGGAGATGTCTTTTTTGCAGACCGGGAATACCGTCCGATAAAAGAGGCAAAGAAAGATGAGGCGGCTGTCCGCGTTGTGAGGATGTGGAATCCGTCCTACCGGGTGAATAATGGACAGTATGTGTCGCTGGAGGAGTATCTGAAGGAGTTACGGAGAAGACTTTCCGGCGGGAAAGAGGATGAGCAGGAGAATCTGCAAAGCGCGGAGCCAGATGAGGAAAACACGGAGTCCCCGATGACGGAGGATCCGGCTGTGGAGAAATCAGAATAGTGCAGGGATACAAGGGAATTCTGGAAGTTTGAAAAAATGGACAGAGTTCCTTTTTCTATGACAGAAAATTTCAAAGGAATTTCCCGCTGCACAAAAAATGCAATGTATGAGAGATGTACACTTGTACGAAGAGGAAGGTCTTCGCTGGAGACTGCACAAAGAGCCCGAATGTGACAGGTCATATTTCTGATCTGTAAGAATTGCTTTTCACAGGAAGAAACTTTCTGAACAGATGATTTTAAAACAGACAGGAATCATCATGGATTTCGCCAATCTGAAATATGGTAAGAAATTGTAAGAATAATTAAGTAATTTTATATAGTCAGAACATGATGCAGACAGTATACTTGAGGTACAAAAAGAACTTTGACGTCAAGATGAAACGTCAGGGATGACAGGCGCGGCGGAAAAGAATGCTGTGTAAAAATTGTAGAAAAAGGAGGCGGACGGATGCAGCAGAGCGACGAAGCGGTGATCCGGGTAAAGGATCTGTACAAGGTATACCGCATGGGCGAAGAAAAAGTGTATGCGCTGAACGGGGTCAGCTTTGAGATCCACAAAGGCGAGTTCTGCGCGATCACAGGACCGTCCGGATCCGGAAAATCGACACTTTTAAATATGCTGGCGGGACTGGAACATCCGACAAAGGGCGAGATCGTGATCGCCGGAAAACATATCGAAAAGCTGAATGAGAAACAGCTTGTAACATTCCGCAGGGAGCGGGTCGGGTTTATCTTCCAGTCCTACAACCTGATCGGGACGATGGATGCGGTGGAAAATGTGGCGCTGCCGTTATCATTCCGGGGAATGCCGAGGGCAGCGAGGATCAAGCGGGCGAAACAGTATTTAAAGCTTGTGGGACTTGAAAAATTTATGACCCACATGCCGAACCAGATGTCCGGCGGACAGCAGCAGCGAGTCGGAATCGCGAGAGCCCTGGCGATGAACCCG
The DNA here is from genome assembly GCF_018785365.1 of Clostridium sp. MCC344. Taxonomy (NCBI): domain Bacteria; kingdom Bacillati; phylum Bacillota; class Clostridia; order Eubacteriales; family Clostridiaceae; genus Clostridium; species Clostridium sp. MCC344. The sequence continues at coordinate 5,945 of NZ_WQPQ01000024.1, forward strand.
CAGATCATCTTCGCGGACGAGCCCACGGGAAACCTGGATTCGAAGACAACGATGGAAGTATTAAAACTCATGCAGAAGGTCGTAAGAGAACAGAAACAGACGCTTGTTATGGTTACCCACGACAACAATCTGGCGACCTACGCGGACCGGATCTTTAAGATTATCGACGGAAAGATCGTGAGCATCGAGGAGAATCACCACGAGGTGGATCTTGTGCAGTTAGAGGAATCCATGCAGGCAGCGGCAGAGGCGCAGGCGGAGGGAAAATCTAAGAATCCGGCAGTAGAAGAGCAAATAGAGACAGTTGTGGAAGCAGAAGAACACCGGATAGAGGGAAAGTCAGAATAACAATCGACAAAATTTTGGAATAAACGCAAAAATATGGAAAGCTGGCACAAATAACTAAAATAGAACAGCCAGGAGGAGAGGAACAGTATGAAAATAAAAGGATTACGCTGGATGGCAACATTCCTTGCTGCGTGTATGCTGATGGGCGCAGTCCCGGCAACTGCATTCGCGGCGAAGGAGACAACAGAAGCGGCGGAGACGATCCCACAGGTATACCGGATGGATGACGACAATGATACAGTCCGCCTTGTGATCGGAAAGACGCCGACCTTATATATCGGAAAAAACGGAACCGTCTCCGTGACACTCATGAACATGGAGGACAAAGACTGGGTCGAGACAGAGATCTGGATCGCCTCCGAGGATGATTTCCGGAACCATTATTCCGATGAGATCACAAAGACGGAGGACCGCGACAGCGAGGAGAGCAGCATCGTCCAGTCCATGAAGACGATCTATCCCTTTGAGGTGACGGATTCCTTAAACCGCCATTATAAGGTCGGTCATGTAAACAAAAAAGCGAAAAAGACCGTCAACCTGAATGTCAATGTAAAAAAAGGTCTGGAAGAGGGCTATTATCCGATCCTGATCTATATCTCAAAGCGCGCTCAGGGCGAGGACGGAATGTCCTCCGAGTACGCAAAGACCATAATGGCGTGGATCGAGACAAAGAAGACAACGGGAACCAGCGAGACAGATGAGGACAGCTCCGAGCCGGTAGCATTCGCCCTCGGTGAGAATCAGTCCACCCCGTCCGCGAACTATTCCGAGGTCATGAATTTCGATGTAAACGTGAGAAATACCGGTTATAAGACTGCCTATGATGTGCGCGTCGATATGGAGCTCTCTGAGGATATCACGAAGTTTCCGTTTGAGATCAATGACGGAAATTATGACCGGCAGATGGGAAATATGAATCCGGATCAGACGGTGGCGGTTCCGTTCAGCATGGCGGTGCGGGAAAAGGCGAAATCCGGCTATTATCCGATCAAGTTTAAGATCCGTTACCGGGAAAATGAGAATGGAAACTTTGCTGCTCCTGTTGAGGACACCTTTTATGTGCGGGTCTATGGAAAAGACGAGGCTGATTCTCTGGATTCTGAAGCAGGCGAGAACGAAAGAACAAAGGCGCGTATCATCGTCGACAGCTTTGAGACGGATCCTGCGGAGATCTATGCCGGACAGGATTTTACGCTGAAGGTGCGCATGAAAAACGCTTCCAACAGTATAGCAGCCAGCAACATCCTGTTTACCTTCGAGTCGGAAGCAGTGAGCGACAGTCCGGTATTTACGACGGTGAACGGTTCAAACTCCGTGGTTGTCAATTCTCTGGCACCGGGAGCATCTGACACGCTGACGATAAAATTTTCCTCAAGTCCTACAGCGGAACAGCGTTCCTACACGATCACGATCAATGAGCAGTATGACAGCCCGGAATTCAAGAACGCGAAGGAAGCCGTAAAGATCGCGGTTGGATTAAAGCAGGAGGCACGGTTAAATACCGGTACCATCGAGGTCATGCCGGATGCTATTTCCGTAGGCGAAGAGTCAAACGTGATGTTTTCCATCAACAACACCGGAAAAGTCATGCTCTATAATGTGAACGCGGTCTTTGAGGCAGACTCTATCCAGAAGAATGAGGCTTATGTTGGAAATATCGAACCCGGAAAAAGCGGAAACGTGGATACGATGATCAACGGAATTGCCCCGACCACGGATGATGGAAAGGTAAAACTCTCCATTACATATGAGGATGAGAACGGAAAAGTCTCCACGGTCGAGAAGGAGATTCAGCTTATGGTAAATGAGGATCAGAGCATGGATGAAAGCAATGTTGACGATACCTGGAACAGTGACGATGTACAGCCGGAACCGTCCACGACGGATAAACTGAAACATCTCGCAATTCCGGTGGGAATCGTGGGAGTGGTCCTTGCAGCTGTGATCCTTGTGGTCATCAGACGCAAAAAGAAGAAAGCGGGAATGGACGATGAGATTCTTTGATCTGCTCATCATGAGCATCAATAACCTGCGCAGACGGAAACTCAGGACGGGACTTACCGTTCTGGGTGTTGTCATCGGCACGGCCTCCATCGTAGTCATGGTCTCTCTGGGAATCGGATTGAAGGAAAATACCGTGGAATCCTATGCTTCCTTCGGAAGCCTCACAAGGATCCAGATCAGTTCCGGATACGGGAACCAGTCCGAGGACGATTACCTCGTGGACGCCACGGTGACGAAGCTTGCGAAGATTCCACATGTGAAGAGTGTGTCCCCGATTCTGGAGACAGATGTGAATCTGAAGCAGGGAGTTTATCAGGGATATTCGAACATTGTGGGAATGCCCAGAGAGGAGTTGGAACAGATTCCGCTGGCGGAGGGAAAACTTCCGGACAAGAATGCGGCGACTCTGGAATTTATCGTCGGAAATATGGTTTCCGACAACTTTTATAACAGTAAGACCGGAAAGGGAAGCTGGGATGGCGAGGATCTTTCCAAAGTGGATCTTATACACAAGCCGTTTTTTACCATGCTCCAGAATATGGGAAACGGGGATGAAAGCAGCCAGAAAAAGTATCTTTTCCCGGCCTGCGCTCTGGTGGATGGCGGTGAGAACGGATTTTCTGAGTATGGATACCAGATCTACACGGATATTGATCTGTTAAAGACCCAGCTGAAAAAAATCTACCGGAAGAACCCGATCCCCGGACAGCCGACAAATAAAAAGGGAAAACCCTACAATTATTTTGTCTACAATATGATTTACGTGAATGTGGACGATATGGAGCATGTGACGGAGGTCCAGAAAGCGATCACAGATATGGGCTACGAGGCCTACAGCAGCATGCAGTGGCTCGAACAGGCCCAGCAGCAGACGGATATGATCCAGGCGGTCCTCGGAGGCATCGGTGCTGTATCGCTGTTTGTGGCGGCCATCGGAATTGCAAACACGATGATGATGTCCATCTATGAGAGAACGAAGGAGATCGGTGTGCTGAAGGTTTTGGGATGTGCGCTTGGAGATATCCGGACGATGTTTTTGATGGAGGCAGGATTTATCGGATTTATGGGAGGCGTTCTGGGACTTGGCTTAAGCTACAGCGTCTCTGCGGCCATCAATAAGTTTCTGGGAGCCAGCCTCTCCGGTATGACCGGCGGTTCCGGAGCGATCTCAAGGATCCCGTTATGGCTTTCCGGATCCGCAGTGGTCTTTGCGGTCCTGATCGGCATGCTGGCCGGACTTTTCCCGGCACTGCGGGCGATGAAATTAAGTCCGCTGGCGGCGATCAGAAACGAATAAGATAAATGAGTCCTGGGTGCGTTGACACCTTAAAAATCTGACGTTTTAGCCAGTTTGCAGGCTGGAAAGTAGCAGAAAAACTCCGCAGTAAAGCCGCATATGGAGAGGCGGCTGGTTGACAGACAACAGAAAAATCGGGATTAAAAGATCCGGTAAAACAAAAGACACGCCATCCAGGTTTCACTTAAAACCTGGATGACGTGTCTTTTTTAATTCTTAAAATATCTGATCATTTACCCGGCACTTAAGCCTTGGCCGCCTTCTGTCTGGACAGTGTCTGTACACCTTCAATAACAAGGATGATCGCAAGGAAGATCAGAAGGATTCCGAGGATCGTCTGTGCCCACGGACCCCAGTCAGCGCCGCCTGCGGCAATCATGCCGATCTGGTTCTTAACTGTGAGTGCAAGGGAGGTGATCGTAACGATGATCATGAATGCCATCGGGATCAGGAACATCTTGTTGTTTTTGCCCATGTTTCCGAGCCATGTGGCAACGGCTAAGAGGCCGATACCCGCGAGAAGCTGGTTGGCAGCTCCGAACAGCCCCCAGATCTTTCCATATCCGTTCATGCCGAGAAGAATGCCAAGAACAACCGTGAGGATCGTAGCGAAGTACGGATTTACCATAACCTTTTTCCAGCCCTCTTTGATGTCGGCAGCAGTTTCACCCGGCTCAAGCCAGAATTCCTGGAACATGAAACGCGCAAGACGTGTTGCGGTATCAAGAGAAGTAAGACAGAACGCGGAATATGTAAGTACCAGTAAAGAGTTTAAGATGCTGTAGCTTCCCGGGATGATATCGTCGATCATGTGAGCGATACCGCCTCCGAAGATCGCTGTCGCGCCTTTTAATGCCTGATCCGGATGAACTGCGTTCCACTTGTAAGCATAACCGATCGCGCAGAGAGTTAAAACTGCAAGAACACACTCAAGGAGCATTCCGCCGTAAGCGATCGGCTTCGCGTCAGTCTCTTTGTCGAGCTGCTTGGATGTGGTACCGGAAGATACCAGAGAGTGGAAACCGGAGATCGCGCCGCAGGCAACTGTTGTAAACAGTACCGGGAACATGTACTGAACGCCGTTTCCGTTGTCAACTGCAAAGCTTGTCACAGCCGGGAAGGTGGAGTCGAAGGTCGGATGAGCGACGATGACGCCGAATGCTGCAACTGCTAACATTGCGTAAAGCAGGAAGGAACTTAAGTAGTCACGCGGCTGGAGAAGGATCCATACCGGTGTTACAGAAGCGATGGCGATGTAAAGACCAACGATCCACATCCATGCCTTTGTGGAGAGGTAGATCGGATGAAAGTTCATTCCGATCGCCATGATCAGAACGATCGCAAGAACGCCGAATACGGAAGCGATACCCATCGGCATGTTGCGGCGGTATACACAGAAACCGAATACGATTGCGATCAGGATGAACAGGATCGAGATCATCGCTACGGTTGCCGGAGTCGCGGATTTCGCCATATCAAGTGCGCCGCTCTCATCGTAAACTGCACCGAAGGTGGAAGCAACGATCGAAGCGAAGGCTGCTACGACTAAGATCAGGGTCAGGTAAGAGAAGATGATGAAGAGCTGCTTTGCGCGTTTGCTCATGTTTGCGGAGATGATCTCTCCGATGGATTGTCCTTTGCTGCGGACAGATGCGAACAGTGCGCCGAAGTCATGGACACCGCCGAAGAAAATACCTCCGATGAGGATCCATAAGGTCACCGGAAGCCATCCGAACATAGCGGCGCCGATCGGTCCTGTGATCGGTCCTGCACCTGCGATGGATGAGAAATGGTGTCCCATCAGAACCGGGGCTTTTGCCGGTACATAGTCAACACCGTCTGCCATTGTATGAGCCGGTGTCTCTGTTTTGCTTTCGCCTACGCCCCACTGCTTGCACAGCCAGCCGCCGTAGCAGACATAGCCGATGCCAAGAATGGCAACACAGACGACGAGAAGTACTAATGAATTCATTGTTACTATCTCCCTTTCTTTTAAAATATAATAATGTTGGGGTCAAAAGTTTTTGACCCCTTTGATACCGTATTGTTCCGCACTTTATGCTCTCACAATACTCAAAAACATTCATAATCCGCTCATTTTTCTGCGAAAAATGGCTGCTTATTCATGTTTTTGGCGGGGTCCAAGGTCAAAAAACCTCTTGCAGGCAAGCCTGCATCGGATTTATGACCTTTTCCCCCTGGTATCATATAATACTTTTTTCAAAATTTTCGCAACATGGTGACCGCTTGCGTTTGAAGTGACCTTCCCGTCAGCCACCTCCACCAACGCCGCATGAAAATTCATCCAGCCATGCAGGGAAAAATGAAAACTTTTGTAAATACGGCATTTTTTTAGGGCTTTCCTTGCGTCCTCATCACAGGTATCGCAGACAAAGACTGCCGTAATATAGGAAGCCATATGGCCCGGACCGACATGGATCCGTTTCATGCCGTCAGCATGGATCTCGGATTTTAATTCCTCGAAGGTCTCTAAAGTCAGATGCGGAATGTTGACGAGATAGAGAAATTCCTCGTTTTCCGCGGACCATAATTCTGCCTTTTTTGAGATGACATACTGTCCGGAATGCTCAAAAAAATCGCAGCGGGCTGTGATTGGAGAGCGATCGCCATTGATCATCATATGAATATCGTAAAAAGGTTCGTAGTTTTTTAACAGCCGCTCGATCGCGGACTCTCTTGTGTATTGCATTCGGCTTCCCATTTCTAATATTGATTTTGTGCATGAATTATTATACTTTTATGAAAAATATAAAAATTTTATAAAAAGCTTTATTATTATAACTCTGAATACATAATTATGCAAGTTTTTTACGAGATAAATAGGGAAAGAAACAAAAAATTAGTTTTATAAATTAAGTGGAGGGGAAAATGGATAGGACACCGTGTGCGGGTAATTTGGAAACCAGGAACGCATTTGACAAATATTTGTGAAATTCCTATACTACAATGTAAGTACAGAGTTCCGATCCGGAACCAGGATATATCGGTTAAAGAAGGAGAAAAAGAGATGTTTATAAATTTTTCAAATCATCCGAGCAGCATGTGGGGCGAAAAACAGAAGACGGAAGCAGAAAAGTACGGACTGATCGAGGACCTGCCTTTCCCGGCGGTGAGCGCCCATGCAGACAGGAAAGCGGTTCAGGATCTGGCGGAACACTATGCAGCCATGATCCTTGAAAAGCAGCCGGAATGCGTGATGTGCCAGGGAGAATTCTGCCTCAGCTATCATGTGATCGAAAGACTGAAGAAAGCCGGGGTACGGGTTGTTGCTGCCTGCAGTGAACGTGTGGTGGAGGAAGTATATGGAAAGACGGGAACGGAGAAGAAGAGCGTCTTTCAGTTTATCCAGTTCAGGGAATACTAAAGGGTTCTGTCTGAAGCAGCAAAAATGACTGGCTGTTTTGAAATATGACCAGAAATTAGGAGTAACGATATGAGAAAAAATGAGGAAAACATGACCTGGATGGACATCCCGTATATCACGCTGACGTTTTGTCTGAGATTTTATCAGAGAGTCGCGGTGCCGGAGAACAAGGTTTCCGCGCTGCGAGGAGGTCTTGGGGAGATGCTGCTCCGGAAAAACTGTATTGCGGACCGGGACTGTGAAGCGTGCCGGTTTCAGGACAACTGCATGGTCTGGAATGCTTTTTACACACCGATGCGGCTGAAACCCGGGTATGTGACGGGAAAGGAGAGTCTTGGGTATCTGATCGAATGCGACAATCTGGATACGGTGATGGACGAGGGGCACGGGTTCGTGTTCCGCCTGAAGCTTTTCGGGCGCAATATCCCGCTGTTCGCCCAGTATCTGGATGCGTTCTGGCGCCTCGGACAATGCGGACTCGGGAAAGAACAGGCGAAGTTTGAGATCGCGGCGGTCTACACGGAAGAAGAACAGCTGCTTTTGGATGATACAGAGATCCATATGGAACATTTCCGGGTACACACGGTCGGAGAGTATATCTGGAAGAGAAAATGGGAACTTTCGGGAGAACAGCCGGCGCAGAACGGCGATTATCTGGTCCATTTCCTGAGACCTCTGGCACTGCGGAAGGACCGGATCGATCTGAAATGTTTTGATGCGGAAGCGATCTGGCGCGCGATCCACCGGAAGATCCAGATGATGAGCGCCTTCGATGAGATCGGGACAGAACTGGAAAAACCGCAGACGTGGCCGCAGATCATCGACGCGAGATCGGCAGAGACCTCGGTCAGACGATATTCCAGCACGCACAGAAAAGGAATGGAATTAAGCGGAGTTCAGGGATATGTGATCTTTGAAGAGGTTCCGGAGGAGAGACTGGAAGAACTTCTGGCAGGAGAAGTGTTCCATATAGGAAGAAATAACAGCTTTGATTTTGGGCGGTATGTGGTACAGAGACGATAACCTTTATGCCTTTGCAGGCAGAAAGTGCTGAAAGCCTGTGAGGTGAAGGACATAGCCCAGACACTGGGAAGAGAGCTGGGATATGAGCTGGCCGCAAGCGGAGAAAATAAGGAAAAGATGTAAAAGCACCCGCCGCGCGTCCACCGCATAAAATAAAGTAATGAAGCTTAAGGCGGCTTTCTTTGAAGACATTTCCGAAACCACTGAGCGCGCAGGAAGAGCGGGAATACTTAAGACGCTGCAAAGAGGGCGACCTGGAAGCCAGAGAGGTGCTGATCAGCCGGAACCTTCGGCTGGTCGCACATGTGGTCAAAAAATACCAGCAGTCCGGATATGAGACGGACGATCTTCTGTCAGTTGGAACCATCGGCCTGATCAAGGCAGTCAATACGTTTAATGCGGAAAAAGGATCAAGACTGGCGACCTATGCCGTCAAATGCGTGGAAAATGCTATCCTCTCACGGATGCGTTTATGGTTCCAAACCAGTATCCCCAGAGCCGAAAAGAACCGAGATGGCGTATTTTGGCACAGGTATCCGAGAATATGTATATCCTTTGCTCTGCTTTGGACGGCTGCGTAAGGTATGCACCTATGTATATCCATAGTTTCCGACCGATCGCCCCTCGCAAGATCTTGGAAGCACAGCTGTTCAATCAGCAGTATCAGAACTACGAAGATATTCCCAATGTACCGGACAGGCTCCGTTGGTGCCGTCATCACATGGGCCTGATGCAAAAGGAAGTTGCAGAGCTGATCGGTATCAGCCGTGGACATTACATAGATTTTGAAGTCGGATATGTTGACTACTATCCAAAGGAGATTGTGGACAAGTTGGCAGAGCTATATGGAGTACCGGTGGATGACCTGCTGGATGATTACAATCGCTTCTTATATAAAGGACAAGGAAAGATGATACGAGAATATCGTGAAAGTTTGGGACTAAAAAAGAAACCGTTTGCTCGGCTGATGGGAATTTCACCTAATCTGCTTCGAGCATGGGAAGATCATCAAAAGCGAATGAACATCAATTCCTGGAACAAGTATTTCAAAGGGAAAATAAAAGCATAAGAAAAGCAGGTGAGGGGGCCTTAATCGGTTTGCTCACCTGCTTCCTTTTTTGCGGATGCGATAACCGCACCCAGCAACTCCGCCTTTTGATCGGATGGACAATTTAATTTTTTGATATACTGATTGACCATATCTGCGTGGACACCGGCTACTCGCTCTGCCAATTCACGTTTCCCCTGTTCTGTTTTAGGATAATGGACAATTACATTGATTGGAGCACTCTTTCTTGCGATACCACGCACCTCCCTCGGTATTTCAGTTTATGAGAGAGAAGTTGTCCGCTATAACCACATTACTGCAGCCGCTTTGCTACTTCAAAAAATAGGAATTGATGCTATAATAAAAGGTAAGATATTCGGAACTTCTTTCGTGATATCATTCTATCAAGAAACTGTCAAAGGCACATTGAGTGCCAATTGACCATAAATTGACTACTTTTCGAAGGGAGGGCTGTTTATGGAAAGATGTGATTTCAGTTCAGTCATGACCATTGTTCGACGCTTTATCAGCGACGATTACGATACAAACCAAACTGCATTGTTAGAAGATGTTTTTAGCTCCTTGTTTACCCAAACAAAGGAAACGATTACATTTGATATGGCATTGGTCTGCCGCTGGTTCACCGGGCAGGCAAAAATCAGTCCGAAAATAACGCAGTTTTATTCCAGAGATGGCAATCGTGAAAAACTGGCAGCAGATTTGGAAAACAATGTACTGCTTTCAATGTATGATAGTTCTATGGCTGCACAGGAAGTATACCGACTGCTAATGCAGGATGATACCATTTCGGAACGAGTAAAAAAAGAATGCTCCCGGCACTATCCTTGTGATAGCCGAGAGGATGAAGCATCGTTTATAGCGGATGTTCTTTGCTTCGGCATGGAGCGTGAGTTTATCAAGCGTGACCCAAAGGTAAAGAATCTCCTTGCTGACGGAAAGCTTTCTCCAATTCTCAGTGATTTCATTGCTGATGAAGGAGCACCAAAGCCTTGCCGACATTTCTGCGGACGTGAAAAAGAACTGGAAATGCTTCACGAATTGTTATTGGAGCATGGAAAGGTATTTCTTCATGGCATCGCCGGTATCGGTAAGAGCGAACTGGCAAAAGCCTATGCAAAGCAGCACCGCAAGGAATACACCAATGTTCTGTATCTGACCTATACCGGTAATCTGATGCAGGATATAGCGGATATGGATTTTGCTGATGACCTTCCGGATGACAGCGAGCAGGAACGCTTCCGCAAACACAATCGCTTCCTGCGTACATTGAAAGAAGATACGCTGTTTATTGTAGATAATTTTAATACTACGGCTTCTCAGGACAGCACTCTTTCTGTTGTGATGAAATATCGCTGCCGTATGTTGTTCACGACCCGCTGCAGATTTGATAACTACGATTCCATGGAAGTAACCGAAATTGCAGGCAAGCAGGCGTTATTATCCATTGCCGGTTGCTTTTTCTCGGACGCAGAAAAATACCAGAGTGTATTGGAACAAATCATTGATACGGTTCACAGTCACACGTTGGCGGTAGAACTGGCAGCTCGACTGCTTGAAACGGGTATTCTGGAGCCGATGGATTTGCTGGAAAAGCTGAAAGAAGAAAAAACATCCTTGGATGCTGATGATAAAATCGGCATCACCAAGGACGGTCAGAGCCGCAAGGCAACTTACTATGACCATATCCATACATTGTTTTCCTTGTATCAGCTTGCCGGTGATGAACAGGATATTATGCGGAGCATGGCGTTTGTACCGACAACCGGTATCAGTTCCCGTGTGTTTGCAGGCTGGTTGATGCTTCGGAATATGAATACCATCAACGATCTGGTGGAAAAAGGATTCATACAGACAAAGTCCTGTCATTCGATTGCCTTGCATCCGATGATTCAGGAAGTAGCAATTACAGAAACCAAGCCTTCTGTCCGGAACTGCCACACCCTGCTCAACAGCTTGCAGGAACTTTGTCTACGGCATGGCGAAGAAGTTTCCTATTACAAACAGTTGTTCCAGACGGTCAATAATATCGTGACTTCGATTGAAAAAGACGATACTGCATCCTATCTCCGGTTTTTGGAAGATTCCTTTCCGTATATGCAGAAGTATGGCTATGAATCTGGAATGGAATTGATTTTGACAGAACTGGCTTCTATGCTGAAAGACAATACCATTGGTTCTGTTTCTGACCGTGCTTTGCTTCTGGACTTCCGTGCCGCTAATGAGAAGAAACCGGAAAAGGCAATCAAGCTGGAAAAAGAAGCTGTGACGCTGATCTCCGAAGTGACCGCAGAGAACGCCCTTCTTGCAGCGAATCTCCATGCAAACCTTGGCGGTCTGTATAAGCAGACCAGTAAGTTGGAACTGGCAAAGCAGCATATGGAAACGGGTATTCACTTGCTTGAGCAATACGGCTTGGCGCCTTATCATGACAGTATTCCGCAAATCACCAATTATGCGGTACTGCTGACGGATATGGGTGAGCCGTACCTCGGGTTATCTGCATTACAAAGGCTGTCTCGTGTCATCAAAGAATCTAACTCTGATGTGTCCGGTGATTATGCCGTTGTACAAGAAGCTATGGGCAATATCTGTCTGTCAATCGGCGATGTGCTGCAAGCTACCACACACTTTAAGAACGCTCTGGCTATCTATGAGGTGCTGTTTGATGCTGAACCGGAACTGATTGAAGAAAAGAAGCAGGACATATTAGAAACTTATACTCAGGCTGGGGTGCAATTAGGTAGACAGTGGTTGGATGCGAAAAATTGAATTTTGTGAGGTGTTGGCATGAGTGAATTCATGAAATTAGCGATTGTATTTATTTCAATGTTGGTTTTGTTTTATTTTTTATGGGTCAACGGATATATGATTTTGAACGCAAAACGAGCCTTATTATTTGTTGTTTCACTCAGAGGGAAAAATAAATGCGAAGTTTCTTTTTCATCTTGTAGCGGATATGTAAAAAAGGTAATAAAATTTAACGAAAGTCGTTAATATACTTTTAAGTTGGATGGCGATGTCTCAAAAGGAAGTATCCATGTTATTGTAGAAAATGAAAATAAAGAGACCATATTAGATTTGACACCAGAGATAAAAACCGGTATGTTGACTGTCGATGAAAAATGTAGATATTTTCTAATACTATAAATGAGCAAATTTGAAAAATTGCACAAAACTACGCTATAGATTTCATAAAAGTGCTAAAGTCATGACTTTCCTTTGCACATCGGAAAAGATAATGATACTTTTCCAACTGGATAAGGGAGCTATAGAAAATATTGATGAGCGATTAAAAGAAAGTTTGTCAATTTATTTAAAAAGAAAAGAAAAGTTACAATTCCTGAAAAAAGCATTGTATTTTGCACCTACATTAACTGAGACAAAACAACACATTTTGCTTTCAATATGCCACATGCTCTGTAACCGCTTAACTGGAAAGAGAAATTTAGAAGCAAAATATCTGCAACTAATCAGGATTGCTATTCGAACATTAAAGAAACGTGAAGAGTTTTTTAATAAGTTATAGTATAATTTTTGCTTAAAAGTTGCAAGGAGCAAATTAAAACCAGGAGGATAATTATGGGACATTTTTATATGGAGAATATATGCACGATGGACGAACAAAGGAAATGTGAATTAAAAATAATTGCCGGCAAAATAGGATGGATCTTATTGATTGCGTATTTGGGTTCGCTAATACTTATGCGAATAATGCCGATTTTTGCTGAAAATATGGCTTTTTATATATTTTGGGCTGGTATCGTATGGGTGGGAATGAAAAAATGGGGAAGGTTGTCTTTGCTGGATACATGTTATTCTAAAAACAAATATGAATTATCCGTATTGGAAAAAGGTTTATTAACGGCATTTGTAATATTTTTATCCCATGTTTTTTGTGCATTCTTTTTGTTTTTGTATGCAAAAGTATTTCAAGACATCGTAATGATGAATGATAAAAGTTTACACAGTGGTTTAGATATTTTCACAGGTGTAATACTGGGACCTCTGGTAGAGGAATGGATTTTTCGGGGAATTCTATGGTCTAAGCTGAAGTCTTATGGGGAGGGATTTGCAATTTTAGCAACAACTATACTGTTTGCTATAATGCATGGTCAGGGGTTATTATTAATATTTCTTTTGATTGGTTTTTTTTCAGGTGTTTTGGTCTGCCTCACAGGAAATTTATGGTATGCTATTACTTTTCATGTTATTCATAATCTGGGGATTTTCTTGTGGGAAAATAAATTGTTTTCCTTTTCAATGAATATGGTTTTAACCATGTTATTAAATGCAGGACTCTTTTTAATGCTTTTAATCCTGCTATTGCTCTGTAGTAAGAAGAATATACTTTTACATTTGTATTATTGTAAAAAGAAATTATTAGAAAAAATTATTTCTGAAAAAAGTAGATTAGTAGTTTTTTTTAATACAGCTGGAATTATGTCATTTGTTTTTTATTTTGGAGTTTCATGGCTGATATCGTTGGTTTCTTTTGGACTAAATTTATAAAGGTAGGTGTTATTTCATGAAAGGTAGTGAGTCGCAGAAATGGTCTGTCAACTTTATTGATGGCTATTTTGAGTATATTTTGAGTTTATATAAAAAAGAGGAATCATCACCCAAATGCTATATGGATTTGCTTATTATTATTTCGGATGCAATAGATTATCTAAAGGATCCTGTTTGGGAAGAAGTTGGTTATTCTATATGTAAAAAAATATAGGTTCCTTTGCAAGTGCAACACATATAATGGACAAATGACATCATCAGCCAGTATCTCTGGATTCCTTTTTGGGAACGCAGCTGATATTTATCCAGACCAAGCTTTTTCTTGCTTTGTCGGAAAAACAGTTCAATTTGCCAGCGTTGGGTATAAAGTCTCAGGATTTCCTGCGTGGATAATGCTGCATTCGTTGAAACAAAGATCCGCAGTGCTTTTGGAATCCCAAAACATGGTGTTGGATAGCTCAGTAGAACCACTGTATTGGGAACATCATTCAGATTCCCTTCATACCGATATACGTAAAACTGCCTTTTATCAACGGTCACAAGGCTGATGTTTGGATCTGTTTTCCGCAAGTGAAGGGCAAATGCACTGGCTTTCTGACGGATTCCGCAAGGATAGAGGATTCGGTTGGTTTTTAAAGCCCCTATGGTGTAGAATCCTTTTTAGCAAAGCAATCCATGACTTTGGCTGAAGTATACCAGCTGTCACAAAGGAAGTAGGAAACTATCGGTGCAATAGGAAGTTCTGCAGCAATATCCTGTATGATCTGGATCTTTGATTTTGTTTTATCATACAGAATAACGGCATAATTCAGAGTGATTCCATTGCAGAAAGCATGACGGACACGATCTGGTGCCCATAATCCTGTCTGCCTTTCAGATGAGATTGATGAAAATACGCAGCTTCGATTGGATGCAAAGCCTGTGACGAAAGCTTTGTATGGGAAGCAATCGTATCATCCACAATGCAAAAGATAGGCTGACCGGAAATAGTCGCCTCCCGGTAGATCAAATATGCAACGCTGTTTCTTAGGGCATCCTGAAAAAGGAAATCATTCCACTTTCCCTGATTCAGGAAGTGAGCCACAATCGTTCTATGATGTTGGCTGGTCAAGGCGAAATCCGTTGTTTTGCCACGGTATCCACGCAAAAAGGTAGAAAGAATGATAGCCATAAAATGCTGCAGGTAAATATCGGATAAAAAACAGTTGAGGTTGAGAACTTTAAAGTAATTGTAAATCTTATTGGAATGATGTATAATGTTTGCAATAGGCACCCCCTTGTTTGAATGAGTAGGTTGTTGGTCGCACTTCAATTATACATCATTCAGCAGAGGGTGTCTTTCTTTTGTGCAAAATTTAGGATTTACTCATTTATAGATCTAATACTTAAATTTGAAAAAGCAGATGGCAAGATTAAGTTACAATGGGATTAGTGGGTATATAGTTTATAAAATCATCATTTTTCAAATCGCAGTCTGTCGTAGCCTCAAATTAAATAAAGAACTGCCTTGGGCAGCCATGTACTTAACGGTGTGTGGCTGCTTTTCCTTTGTTGAAACAGAATAAAACAATGAGAGAATACAGGGATAATATCCTGATTGAAGCATATAATAGGCTTTAGAACGGAAAACTGTGTTAAGTTGCAAAAATCTTTCCTAAAACCGGTTATACATATTGATTTGAAGGTTGCGATATGGTAATATAGAACAGAAAACTGTATTAAGTTGCAAAAATCTTTCCTAAGGAGGTTATCGTATGGAGATTCGCAGAGATTTTTACTTAGACAAATTGATTAGAAGAAAGAACAATGGATTGATTAAGGTAATTACAGGTATTCGCAGATGTGGAAAGTCCTATCTGCTGAATAATATTTTCTATAATCACTTGTTAGAGTCCGGTGTCCCTGCTGACCATATTATTCGTTTTGCGTTTGATTCCGCAGATGACCTGTATTTGATTGGAGAAAGCCTTATCAAAATTGAAAAAGAAAAACGTGGAGTTGATCCGGAGAAATTTATGGCATATATCCGTTCCCAAGTTACCACGGATGGAATGTATTATCTGCTTTTGGATGAAGTTCAGCTGATGGACTGCTTTGAATCTGTATTGAATGGTTATCTTCGCAAAGATAATATGGATGTATTCGTAACCGGAAGTAATGCAAAATTCCTGTCCAAAGATATTGTTACGGAGTTTGCCGGACGTGGAGATGAAGTCCATATGTATCCACTGAGTTTTTCGGAATTTATGTCGGTTTTCAAAGGCGACAAGTATATGGGATTGTCTGAATATATGCTTTACGGAGGCATCCCGCTGGTCGTTCTTCGTGAAAGTAGCAGCGATAAGGCGGCAGCATTGCAAAACCTGTTTAGCGAAATTTATATTCGAGATATTTTCAAACGTAACCGGATTAAAAATATTGGAGAACTGGAAGACCTGCTGAATATCCTTTCCTCTGCTATTGGTTCTCTGACCAATCCTGAGAAGTTAAAGAATACCTTTAAGACTGTAAAAAAATCTAAAATCACTTCAAAAACGATCAAGAAATATCTGGATTGTTTTGAGGATTCTTTCCTGATTGAATCAGCACAGAGATATGACATCAAGGGTAAGGCATATATTGAAACTCCAAAGAAATACTATTTCTCTGATCTTGGGCTTCGCAACGCAAGGATTAACTTCCGTCAGTTTGAGCAGACACATTCCATGGAAAATGTGATTTATAACGAACTGCGTATGCGTGGATACAGCGTGGACGTTGGTGTTGTTATTATTGCGGAAAAAGACCAAGAAGGAAAGGTAACCCGTAAACAGCTGGAAGTTGATTTTGTATGCAATCTCGGTTCTTCCAGATATTATATCCAGTCAGCTTATTCATTACCTGATGAAGCGAAACGTACTCAGGAAATCAGACCGTTTAGAAAGATAGACGATTCTTTCAAGAAGATTGTTATTACAAAAGATATTGTACAGCCGTACTATGATAACTATGGTATTTTGACCGTGAATATCTATGATTTCCTTCTTGACCCGCAAATTCTTGAAAAATAGTACAATGTAAACTCTTGTTGCGGATATGCAAAGTCGGTGTGGTGGTGAATTATAGTGATTTTAAGTACAATGAAGTCACCAAGCAAAGGAGGATTTCATATGAAACTATCTGATAAAATTGTAGGACTGAGAAAGTCCAATGGAATGTCTCAGGAGGATTTGGCTGAAAAACTGGATGTATCAAGACAAGCTATTTCTCGTTGGGAATCAGGAGCTGCGATGCCTGATGCAAATAACATTCTTCAACTTAGCAAGCTGTTTGATGTTACAACAGATTACTTACTGAACGATGATTACCAAAGTGATAATGACTTGCCGAAGATAAAAGAAGTTCAAAACGATAATCTCGGTCAGATTATGATCTATCTGGTGACACTTGAAGTGATGATACTTTTGATGCAGTTTATGACAATGTTCATTCTTCAAAATGTGTTTTTTGCATTTCTAAGTTTCCTGCCGTTTGTTGCAGCCATTGGCGGGTTTGAATATGCGTATCAGAAGAAAGTATCCAGTGCAACAGAAAAAACAAAGAACTTCCGTAGAAAGTTTTACAAAATTTCTGCTTGGTTGGGACTTTATTTCCCGATTAGATTTATCGTAAGTGTTGCGGCAGGATTCTACCCTCGTCCGTATAATACTTTGGTATTAGAGGCTATTATTTTAGTAATCTATATTGCAGTAGCAACTTGTGTTAATCTTTCAATAGACAAAAGTTATTTGCCAAAAGAATAAAAGGAAAAATGATTTTGTATAGCAGTCATGCACTACGGTGTGTGGCTGCTTCTTTTTTTGCTCAATTTCCACTCAATCCACGCTCAATGTGCTTTTGCCCTCTTTCCAGTAGAATGAAATTGCAATGAAAACAGCACCAAATTCAAAAATCCGGTGCCACTTCAAAGCAAACCTACTGAAAAGAGGGCATTTTTTATGACTATCAAATTTTTTGAGGAGGAATTAAGCAAATGAAAGAACTGAAAAGCATCAAAATTATCGCCGTAGATCATGGCTACGGCAACATCAAAACAGCAAACACCGTCACCCCTACCGGCATTACTGCCTATGACACAGAACCGATTTTCTCCGGTAACATTCTGGAATACAACGGCACCTATTACCGCATCGGAGAGGGACACAAGGAATTTATTCCGGACAAAGCCATGGATGAGGACTATTATCTTTTGACTCTGATGGCAGTTGCCAGAGAGCTGAATGCGTATGGCATCCGTGAAGCAGATGTTCATCTGGCTGCCGGTCTGCCGCTGACCTGGGTTCGCAAACAGCGTGAAGATTTCCGAACTTACCTGCTCCGCAATGAATATGTATCTTTCCATTTCAATGGTAAGGAGTACAAGCTCCATTTTGTCGGATGCAGTTTGTTCCCTCAAGGTTATCCCGCTATTGTCAGCAGATTGGGCGATTTCAAGGGAACCAATCTCCTTGCAGACATCGGAAACGGCACCATGAACATTCTCTATATCAACAATAAAAAGGCGGTGGAGAGCCGTTGTTGGACAGAGAAGTTTGGTGTGAACCAGTGTATGATCGCTGCTAAAAATGCCGTGCTGGACAGCTTTGGTGTCAAAATCGAAGAAGTCACCATTGAGCAGGTGCTTCGCTATGGAACAGCGGACATCGGCAAGCCTTATCTGGACTGTATCACTGCCATTGCGAAAAGGTATGTAGCGGATATTTTCGCCACACTCCGCCGCTATGAATACAATCCGGAACTGATGCGACTGTATATTGTTGGCGGTGGTGGCTGTCTGGTCAGAAACTTCGGGCAGTACGATGAAACCCGTGTAACCATTCTGGATGATATTTGTGCGACTGCTAAGGGATATGAATATCTCGCCCATGCCAGCCTTCGCAGGAAGGAGTAAGCATGAGTGAGAATATCCGCAGCACAAATCTTCGTTTCAATCTGGACAAGGATGTGCAGAACCGGGCGTGGCAGTATCTGCAAACGATGGATAAAAAGAAATTCAAATCCTACAGCCAGATTATCGCCATTTCTCTGGTGGACTACTTTGACCGTTACTACAAGAAGCAAGATGAGCCGTATCTGGAAACCAGAGAGCGTGAGGAACGCTTCGTGGAGCAGATTGTAACAGCGGTGGAAAATGCCATGAACAGGACCCTACCGGTATATTTGGCAGGCTGTATGGTTGGTATTGCTCAGATTACACCGCAGGTAGCTGTTGCAGCATCCGAACCGGAAGATGCAGACCTTGACTGGGATTTTCTTGGGGAATAACCGGTATCTATTCTGACAACGGAAGGAGGTGAACGCATGACACAGTTTCTAATAAAGGATACCCTGATACCGCCGTATATGGCATTTCCACGATTTTTACTGGATATGGAGCAGCTGAGTGAAACCGCAAAAATACTGTATGTACTTTTGTTGGATAGAGCAAGACTTTCACAGAAAAACGAAGGCTGGGTAGATGAGCGTGGGCGTGCGTTCATATTCTTTCCAATCAAGGATTTGGCAGAAACCATGCACAAAAGCGAAATGTCTGTTAAGACCGCTCTGGCAGTTCTGGAAAAAACGGATTTGATTTTCCGCAAGCGTCAGGGACCGGGATTGCCAAACAAAATCTATGTAAAAGTCCCACCGGAATATCTGGTGCAGACGGACAGAAATCTTTCCCTGATACAGACAGAAACCTATCCGTCTGACGGACAGGAAACTGTCTCTGTAAGGGAAAGAAAAGTGTCCGGAAGTAATAATGAAAAGAACAATAACAAGATAAAGAAACAAGGGAGTAAGGCTGACCGCACCGCTTACGGAAAATATCAAAATGTTTTCCTGAATGAAAAGGAGCTGGCACAGCTTCAAAAGGAAATACCATTATACCGGGAATATATCGAAAAGCTGTCTGGCTATATACGTTCCAGCGGGAAGCGGTATCAAGACCACGCTGCTACGATTCACAGCTGGTATACGCAGGATCACCCGGCTCCCGTAAGACGCAGCTATGAATGTAAGGAGGATGAAAGCCTATGAACCAAATCACTGGCACCATTCAGAATATCTTTTCTGACCGCCCTTTGCAGGAAGATGAATACCGCAATGAATCAGACAACCTCATCCACTGCGCCAAATGTAAAACACCCAGGCAGCACCATGTGGTTGTTCTTGGAAAGGAAATGGTGGTTCCCATTCGCTGCCGCTGTCAGCAGGAAGTCCAGGATAAAGAGGAAGCGGAGAGAAAGCACCGTGAATTTCTGGATCAGGTGTCCCGTCTGAAAGCCAACGGCTTACAGGACAAGTCCCTGCGGGAATACACCTTTGCCAATGATAAGGGTTACAACCCGGAAATGCAGAAAGCCCATGACTATGTTGTCCATTGGAGCGAAATGAAGGCAAAATCCATCGGCTTGCTTCTCTGGGGCGATGTGGGAACCGGAAAATCCTTTTTTGCCGGATGTATCGCCAACGCTCTGCTGGAGCAGGGTGTTCCGGTGCTGATGACCAATTTCTCCCGGATTCTCAACGCCCTGTCCGGGCTGTATTCCGAGGAGAAGAACCAATATATCGACAGCCTGAACCAGTACAGTCTGCTGATTATTGATGACCTGGGAATTGAGCGCAGTACGGAGTTTGCCTTGGAACAGGTATTCAATGTCATTGATAGCCGATATCGCAGCAAATTGCCACTGATTGTGACAACTAATATGACCTTGGAGGAACTGAAAAATCCGCAGGATCTGACTCGCTCCCGTATCTATGACCGAGTATTGGAACGGTGTGTGCCGCTGAGAATCAACAATCAGAATATCCGGCAGAGAAATGCCGCTGAAAGCATGAAAGAAGCACGGAAAATACTGGAAAGCGGTACTGGAACGTAAGACCGGCGGTGCCGGATTGTCTCCTAATCAGCGGTGCATTGATAATTCCGCTCATGCAGCAACAATCCCGGCACCATTCTTTTCTAAAACAAGTACCAAATAAAAATCAGTTAGACCGGATATGGTCAGAAAGGACGTAAATATGACCGAGGATGAAAAGAAATTATTGCAGGCGAAACACAGACAGGAAGCGGTTGAAGCCAGAAACCGTCAGAAAGAGAGAAAACAGCGCACAAGAAGATTGATTCAGCAGGGAGCTATTCTGGAAAACGTATTCCCGGAAGCACAGATAATGGACTTGGATAATCTAAAAATGGAGCTGGAAAGACGATTAAGTGCAGAAGTTACGGAAAAACATTGAGGTACGAAAGTATCTCTATTCCCGAAGGGCGCACTTACTCACCACCCGATAACATCGGGCGGTGGTATCCCCTTCGGGGCCGTGCGCTCTGCGAGGCGGATGCGGCTCCTGCGGGAGCCTTATGGACAATGCCACAATCCTGCGAGCTTGCTGTCATTGTCCACGCAGCTGGTGGTCGGTGTTACCACCTATAAAAAATACCGTCGCTTTAACCGACGGTATTCCACCAACTGTCTGCAAAAACCTGCCACCGGCAGCTTTGTTGCAGAGATGGGCATTGTTGCCAAGCCCCATTTGCTTTTTCTAAAAAGCAACAAAAACAAAAGCGAAAGGACGGTGATGAAGAATGGCAATCTATCATCTGGAAGCAAAGGTCATCAGCCGTGGAGCCGGGCGCTCCGCTGTGGCGGCTTCCGCATATCTGAGCTGTTCACAGATATACAACGACTACGATGGGATTCAGCATGATTACACCAGAAAACGAGGGCTTGTCTGGCAGGAAGTATTTCTTCCGCCAATCGCTCCGGCTGCGTGGAGTGACCGAAGCATTCTGTGGAATGCGGTGGAGGAAAACGAAAAGACCAAGGACAGCCGCCTTGCCCGTGAATTTGTGGTAGCACTTCCCATAGAACTGGGAAAGACAGACTGGCAGAGCCTTCTCACAGAATTTATTCAGGACAATTTTGTGGCCGAGGGAATGTGTGCGGATGTTGCAATCCATGACCCATATCCGCCCGGACACAATCCACACGCCCACATTATGCTGACGATTCGCCCCTTACAGGAAAACGGTAAATGGCAGCATAAAACCGAAAAAGAATATCTGTGCGTGAGGGATGGCGCAGAATGGGGATTTACCTCTGCTGAATATAAGATCGCACAGGCGGAGGGCTGGGAGAAACAGTATCAATATCTGGTTGGCGAGCGAAAGGTGTATATGGCACCTTCAGAAGCTGAGAAGCAAGGTTATGAACGAGCCAACAAGTATCCCAAAAGTACAAAGTATGGCAGACAGAATCCAATTTCTCAGCGTTGGAACAGCGATGAACAGCTACTCATCTGGCGGGAAAAATGGGCAACCGTTACCAATCGGCATTTGGCACAGTATCCGGAGATAGATGCCCGGATCGATCACCGCAGTCACGCCGCACGGGGATTGGATGAACTGCCAACCATCCACGAGGGCTATCACGCACGAAAGCTGGAAGCGATGGGTATCGTTTCTGACCGCTGCGAAATTAATCGCCAGATCAAGGCGGACAACGCCCTTCTCCGGGAGCTGAAAGCGAAGGTCAAAAAGCTGGCTGCTGCAGTAAAAACTTCGATTCCGGAGCTGGCAAATGCACTGGAATCCCTGCGTGAGAATATGATTGTTCTTATGTACCGCATCAGCCATATCCGTATCAGCAAGCAGAAAATCTCTGACTATGTGGATGCTGTAAAACCGGTCGTGGAACGATATACGGAAATCAAACAGGAAATCAAAGAGAAAAACACAGAGCGAAAGCAGCTCCGTGCAGAACAGGATTCTCTACCCTTTATTCATGTGATAAAGCATCAGAAATTGTCGGAGCAGGTTGCTACGCTGACTGAGGATTTGGAGGAATTGAAATCCGAAAAGTCCATGCTTCTGAACAGTATGGAATGTGCGGATGATGCAGCCTTCTCCAAATTCAAAAAGGAAGTCAAGAATCTTGATACACAGATGGACGCACTGGAACAGGCAGAAAATAAATTCACTGCCGAACTGGACAGAACACTGGAGAGATACAGGGATTTGGAAAAAACCGTTGCCGATGTGGATGCAGGCGAATTGACCGACACCAGAATGGAGCTTCGCACTGGCAAAGAGCAATCCGCAGCCAGTCAGCTTCAAAAAATCTACGGCGTTAAATATGATTATGATATGATGCGTCAGAGCAAGCTGGAAGTGAAGAAAATGCTTGGGGAAGTTACCAGAAAGCCTTCTATTACTCAAATGCTTCAGCGCAAAGAACCAGAATCACAGATGCAAAAACCTCCCAAAAGAAAGCAAAAAGATTACGAGCGATGATAACAAAATCCACCATTACCACTCCGATTTTGGAATGGTAGTGGTGGATTGCTGCTCTACAATATATCTGAGCCAGTGAAAAATATACTGTCCTTCCTGTGTACATATCGTACTACACAGTATTTTCAACAGAAAAAATACCATCGCTGCTACTTTGGAAGTATCTGCGATGGTATTCCTTTACTAAGGATGCAATAATTATATTTGACATTGTACTTGGACAGTTATCGAATTTCAAATTCTACTGCCAGATAATGAGTATGGATTTCATCTTCTATCGTTTCATATATTTTCTTTATGATGCGATATTTACCGTCTGACAAGTCGCCATACCACGTTTTCCAATTCGTAGAAAAAGCCGTAATTTCTCCCGCTGGAATCTGGTATAGAGTATCTGTCCACAATCCATCCGTCAGCTGATCCAGCCTGTGTCATTCACCGTTTTCCCACTTCTGAATATCATACCATTCCCAGGTTTTCAGTCCTTTTCCACTTTGATTTGAAATTTCAATATCGCCTTCCCGGGATTTATACTTTTCCATCATCATAGTCACGTTAGGCAAGGTATTCATCGCTATATGCCTTTTTTCCAGTAACTGTTTTCTGTTCTCCGGTATTGCCGTTGGTTACAGCAATGCTGGCAATCTTAGAAGCATCCACCATTGAAACTCCTGCCACTACTGATGTAGTTTCTCCCGACTCAGCTCCGTTTGATCCGTTAACATCTCCATCAGCAACAGGAAATTGAATATCCTGTCGCACTTCTTCAGTAGCAAAGATGCACCATTTACCATCCATGTAGATTTCAATGGTTCCTTCGGCAGCACCGTACTGATATGCGTATCCCTCGCCAAAATTCGATTGATCATTTACGGTAGGCTTGGTGTTCCCGTGAACAGAGGATGTGATCTTGCCATTCATCACATCGTGGTGAGCATCTGTATTTTCAAATCCTGTGTACAGATAGAGTGTGTCATTCACCATAACCATCGGAATCACAGCACCACTATCTGCTGAGTGAGAAGTATGTTCCGAATTTTCATTGCCCAAGTTGGTACTATCAAATGAAGCACGAATCACGATTGCATAATCTACATTTTCCAATCTTTCAGGTTCATTGACAAGCACTTCGGGACTAAATACCCTCACTCCATTTCCCACATCAAATACCATAGCTGCCAAAATTTTTTCCGCCTCGGATTGGATTAGAATAGGTTTATTCAACTCATAACCGTTGCAGCTCCATCCGAGGATGGAATAATTCTCAGGGAATGCAAAATATGTGATGAAGGAACCACCATGTTCGTTGGTATCGACTTGAATATCAACACCTACTGAATGACCGTTTTCACGACGAACATCCAATAAGATGTTTATCTCATCGACTTCACTCGTTAATACGGCAGGCGTAGATTTTGTGCAAGTGCCATTACTCCACTGCTCGGCATAAACAGTGCCGCTCATTACACTTTGACCAAAGGTAGTATCATAGGTAAAAGTATTACCATTTCCGGGTGTAGACTGTTCAACAAGTGTTATAGAATCACCAATCGTTTTGGGATTTGTCAGGAAACAAACCGCCGTAACGATAGCAGCAATTATTGCTACGACAACAATCCAGAACGCAGGCTTTTTATAATTCAACACACGCTTCACCCTTTCTTTTACGCCAACCTCGCCAAAGGCAAGCGGGCAAACCAAAATCGTTCTTCTATTTACGCTACAAGAGAGTAATGTTTCGGAATAGGAAATAGACTCGCTCTGATTTAATTCTCGAATGACTTTCTCGTCGCAAGCCAACTCAATATCTCTGCAAAGTAAAATATACGCAATCCATACAAGCGGATTGAACCAATGGATTGCTAAAACCAGATACCCCAGCGGCTTCCACCAGTGGTCACAGCGTTTTAAATGAGCGTTCTCATGGGCGATGATATGGGGAAGCTGCACTTCATCCGTTCCGGACGGAATGTAGATTTTTGGCTTAAAGCAGCCTAGGATAAATGGTGTTTGGATATCATCGCAAATCCAAATGTTGTCCCGCACATTTAACGATGGACGAACCTTGTTGTGGATTTTTCGGTAGCTCACAAGAGCAAATACAGCAAAAGTGAAAATGCCAACTATCCATGCAACACTGAGAATCGTTGTTATGTTAGCTCCGTTGTTTGCAGGAACCGTCACACCTTCAAAGTAGCGGTCGCCAAGGTAATCATTGATTTGTGTATCTACGATATTGAAACCTGTATTCACATCAAAGGATGGTCCGGAAACGACCTCATTCGGAAAAACCTCTGCGCTTGGCACCATGCTCAAATTGCTTTCGATGGTAATCGGGCATAAGAGTCGAATTGCAACAGCACCCCAAAGCAGAACATTGATCCACTTAGGTGCCTCTCTCAAAACTACACGCAAAAGTACGACCGCAAGGATCAGCCAAGATGCGGCGATACTCATATTTACAATTTTCAAAAAGAGTGAACTCATAGATTACTCCTTTCCGGCGGCTGCATCAATCATGTGTCGAATCTCCGCAGCTTCCTGTTGAGAAATACCCTTCCTTTGTGTAAAAGCCGCAATGAAAGCAGGGAGGGAGCCTTCAAAGGTTTCATCTACAAACTGCTCGCTCTGAACAGCATAGAACTCGTTCTTGGTCAGCACAGAGGAAACAGTTCCTCCGTTGTTTTGGAAAATCCCACGCTCACAGAGTTTGCGTAACACGGTATAAGTGGTAGAACGGTTCCAATTCAGTTCCTTCTCACAGAGCTTTACCAAATCTCTGGAGTGCAAAGGCTCATTCGCCCAAATAATATCAGCGAAGTGGGATTCCACTACGCCCATTTTAATCTCAGCCATAAAGATTTCTCCTTCCAGTTGATAGTCAATAAACTAATTATAGTTTACTCTCAATAAACTGGAATATCAATAGGAAACAGTCATGTTCATAATAGTTTCACAAGTATTTAGGTTTCTGCATTTTCTAACTTTCCGACAAGCTGGTGGGATGTCAAAAAAACTTCTGTCCAACTCGGATTCAAGGGAAAAGAGAGAACTTGTACCCATGATGTGTACAAGCTCTCTCCCTTGGCGTTAGCAATATATTAGTTCATTCAAAACAATTTCCTCCGCAGCATTGCGGATGTTATTGCAGGCACCTACCCAGATCATCTGATCAAGAGCTTTTAATTCCTCGTTTACACCATGCTGCTCCTGCATTTGTCGAGTCAGCAGCTCCATCCGTTGACGAGCCGTATCATCAATGTCGTTCAAGTGTGATACCAGCTTTCCGTCGAACAAAAGCTCCGTATACAACCCCGGGCGATGCTCTTTTATGTAATTCATTCGCATACGACCATACTTACCGTAATGTGGTTCTTCTTCAACCGGAAGCTCCAGGTTCGGATAATACATTCCGTCCTCGCCTAAAGTGTAGGTGCCGCCTAATTCTTCAAAAATCGATTTCATAGAAAACCCTCCTGTCATGTTTACTTGGTGCTTACTTTATGTTATAATAGCACATGATACATCACATAGCAAGAGAAGGAGGAAAAGCAGATGCGACAAAATGAAGATGTTATCGCCCTCTATTCCCGTAAATCAAAATTTACAGGGAAAGGCGAGAGTATTGGCAATCAGGTTGAACTTGGCAAAGAGTATGTTCGTGTGCATTTTGGTGATGCCGCTGTAGATAAAATCGTAGTATATGAAGATGAGGGATTTTCCGGAGGGAATCTGAACCGTCCGGCATTCAAACGAATGATGGATGCAGCAAAAAAGCGACAGTTTAAGGCAATCATTGTCTATCGTCTTGACCGTATCAGCCGTAATGTCAGCGACTTCTCTGGATTGATTGAAGAACTTGCCCGTTTGGATATTTCTTTTATTTCCATCAAGGAGCAGTTTGACACCAGCACCCCGATGGGACGAGCCATGATGTATATTGCATCTGTTTTTTCTCAGTTGGAGCGTGAAACCATTGCCGAGCGTATCCGTGACAATATGCATGAGCTGGCAAAGACCGGACGCTGGTTAGGTGGTACAACCCCTACCGGCTTTGAATCCGAAGCTATAAAAAGCATTACAGTGGACGGAAAGACAAAGAAAGCCTGCAAGTTGAAACTTGTTCCGGAAGAAGCAGATATAGTCAAAACGATTTTTGATTTGTATGTGGAAACGGATTCTTTGACTTTGACAGAAGCGGCGTTGATTAAGCAAGGGTTCAAGACAAAGAACGGAAAATATTTTACCCGTTTCTCGGTCAAAGCGATTTTGCAGAATCCGGTCTACATGGTCGCTGACCAAGAGGCGTATGATTTCTTTATAAAGAATGATACAGACCTGTTCTCCGAGCATGATGCCTTTGACGGTGTTCACGGCATGATGGCATATAATCGTACCGATCAGGAAAAAGGCAGAGCGAGTATCTCGTTACCGCCGAGTGAATGGATTGTGTCCGTTGGCAAACATCCCGGACTAATTCCCGGCAAGGTGTGGGTGCAGGTTCAAGAGTCATTGGAACGCAACAAGTCCAAGTCTTTCAGAAAACCACGCAGTAACGAAGCGTTGCTGACCGGTCTGCTGTTCTGCAGCTGCGGTGAGCGTATGTATCCGAAGATGAGCAAGCGAAAAACTGCTGACGGCAAGGTGATTTACACCTATGTGTGCAAAATGAAAGAGCGCAGCCAGCGTACCGTGTGCAACAGCAAAAACGCAAACGGCAATACACTGGATATGGCAATCATCGAACAGGTAAAAATGCTTGCAGATGATAAGGAGACTTTTGTCAGTCAGTTGGAGCAGAGCCGAAAATTCTATACCGGCAATCGCATGGACTACGAACAGCGGATTTCCGATATGAGAAAAGAGAAGGCAGAAACAGAGAAGAAAATCAATTCACTGGTGGATTCTCTCGTGGAAATGGGTGACAGCCCTGCCAAGGCTCATGTAACAAAGCGAATTGAGCAACTGAACGAAGAATACCAGTCCCTTGAAAAACGTATTCAGGAGCTGGAAGGACTGACTACGCAGCACGCTCTCAGTGATGTTGAATTTGACTTGATGCGCCAGCTGCTGACTGTCTTTAAGGACGGCATTGATGAAATGACCATAGAACAGAAACGAGCAGCCATCCGCACCATCGTGCGTAAGGTTATCTGGGACGGAGTCAATGCCCATGTGGTTCTGTTCGGTGTGCAGGACGATGAAATCGAATACCCGGAAATCGCTTCTGCTGCTTCTGATAATACAGACGATGAGGACGATAATGATGAATTGGTGGCATTTTCCGATGTAGATTACGAAGATGATGATACGGAGGATGACCGCCTGGGAAAAACTAATCCCCTCAGTGCATCAAAAACGCATTGGGGGGAGGATAGCAAATGAGATCCTGATGATGTTCCGGTCGGGGAAAAAGTTCTCCAGGGAAGTCTCCATCTATGACCCGATCGGTGCGGATAAAGACGGGGAGACGGTGAGTCTGTTTGATGTTCTGGAATCCGGAGACCGGGAAGTGCTGGAGACGGTCATCATCGGACAGGATGTGAAGATACTCTATGAGGCATACCGGGACCGTCTGACGGAGACGGAAAAAAAGGTGATTCGGATGCGCTACGGCCTGTTCGGGGAAGATGAGCACACGCAGCGGGAGATCGCCGGACAGCTTGGAATTTCCCGATCCTATGTATCCAGGATCGAGAAAAAGGCGGTTGCCCGCATGCGGGAGGCGTTCGGATACGGAGAGTGAAACGGACGGTATGAGTCCGGATCATGGAAAAACAAAAGACAGGATCGGGAGAACAGCATGATGGTCTGGAAAAGGATCATTGTGCTGTTTTTGTTTGGAAAGAAATTATAAAAATGCAAAAAAGAATAAAAAACCCTTGCATAAATATACATATAGGATTATAATTATGCATAATTATTCAGAAAATATTCAGCTTTATGCATCTGCCCCCACAAAAACACGCAGAGAAGAAAAGCTCCGGTCCCTTTTTTAACACGGACCGGAAGGAAAGCTGACTGGGATCCAGCAAATTATGACCGAGAGGAGAAACGATTATGAAGCCAAAGGTATACATTGACGGAAAAGAAGGAACCACCGGACTCCAGATTTATGAGAGACTTGCATTGAGAGACGATATTGAACTCCTGCTGATCGATGAGGCAAAGAGAAAAGATGCGGATGAGAGAAAGAAACTCATCAACGCCGCGGATATCACGTTCCTCTGTCTGCCGGATGCGGCGGCAAAAGAGGCGGTGAGCTTTGTGGAAAAAGATTCCGCAAGGATCATCGATGCATCGACGGCACACCGGACAGCTCCGGGCTGGGCATATGGAATTCCGGAACTTTCCGACGCACATAAGGATGCGATCGTTCATGCGAAATATACGGCAAACCCGGGCTGCCATGCATCGGGATTTGTGATCCCGGTCTATCCGCTCGTTGCGGCGGGGATCATCCCGAAGGAGACACCGCTCACCGTATTCTCCCTGACCGGCTACTCCGGAGGCGGAAAAAAGATGATCGCGGAATACGAATCTCCGGAGAAACCGACTCTCTACAATACCCCGAGGATCTACGGCTTAAGCCTGAAACATAAACACCTGCCGGAGATGCAGAAGATCTGCGGACTCGACGTTCCGCCGGTGTTCTGCCCGATCGTGGATGACTACTATAAAGGAATGGCGGTCACTGTGATGCTGCAGAATTCAATGTTAAAGGGAAATCCGACTGCAAAGGATATCCATGAGGCACTTGCAGCTCATTATAATGGAAAGAACGTTGTAAAAGTCCATCCGTTCGGCTGGGACGATCCGATGATCGCGGCGGGAACTATGGCCGGAAAGGACAGCATGGAAATCGTGGTCAACGGACATGAGGACCAGACGATCATCACGGCGCTGTTTGACAATCTCGGAAAAGGCGCATCTGGTGCAGCTGTCGAGAACATGAACCTGATGCTCGGATTTGAGGAGACGGCAGGATTAAATCTGTAAAAAGGAATGGATGTCTGCAGAAAAAAAGATGCAGGCGAGTCCGAAACAGTCAGAAACGTGATATAGATGATAAGAGGGGAGAAAAACGTTATGGAAAATCTGAAACCGGAAACAAGAGCTGGCGTTCTCGTTGAGGCGCTCCCATACCTTCAGGATTACTATGGAAAGATCGTGGTCGTCAAATACGGCGGAAATGCCATGATCAATGAAGAATTAAAACAGGCGGTCATCCGCGACATTGTTCTTTTAAATCTGGTCGGCATCAAGGTCGTTCTGGTTCACGGCGGCGGTCCGGAGATCGGGGAACTCTTAAAGAAGACAGGAAAAGAGTCCAAATTCATCAAGGGACTCCGCTACACCGATCAGGAGACCATGGAGGCAGTCCAGATGGTCCTCTGCGGAAAGCTCAATAAGAACCTTGTGACGCTCTTAAAAAATGCCGGAGGAAAAGGCGTCGGCTTAAGCGGTATGGACGGCGGATTATTTGAGGCAGTCAAATTAAATGATCCGGACGGCACCGAGTACGGCTATGTGGGCGATATCGTAAAGACAAACCCGCAGATTGTTCTCGATATGCTGGAAAAAGGCTACATTCCGGTTGTCACCTGCGTTGCAGCGGGAATCGATGACACCTGCAACTACAATATCAACGCGGATACGGCGGCGGAGAAACTGGCGATCGCGCTGAAGGCGAAAAAGCTGATCATGCTGACTGACGTGCGCGGACTGTTAAGAGATCCGTCCGATGACACGACACTTATCAAGCGCCTGAAAGTTTCGGATGTTCCGTCCCTGGTCAAGGAGGGCGTCATCAAGGGAGGAATGATCCCGAAGGTCAACTGCTGCGTGGAGTGCGTCCGTCAGGGCGTAGAGCGTGCGAACATCCAGGACGGCCGTGTGCCGCACTCGATCTTAATCGAGCTGCTCACAAACGAAGGCGTTGGAACCATGTTTTCATAGGAGGAACAAGGAATGACTGCAGAAGAGATCAAGAAAAAAGATTCAGAATATATCATGCATACCTACGGACGGTTTGACATCGTCCTTGACCACGGAAAAGGCGCGACGCTCTGGGACGCAGACGGAAAAGAGTATGTGGACCTCACGTCCGGGATCGGCGTCAACAGCCTGGGACATGGAAATGAGAAGATCGTCGGTGCGATCACAAAACAGGCGGAAAAGCTCATGCATGCGTCAAATCTCTACTACACGGAGCCGATGGTGAGTGCTGCTGAGAAGCTTGTGACGGCAACCGGCATGGGAAAGATCTTCTTCGCAAACTCCGGAGCAGAGGCGAACGAGGGCGCGATCAAGGTTGCGAGAAAGTATTCCTTCGATAAATACGGGGCAGGGAGAAACAAGATCGTGACACTGATCCAGTCCTTCCACGGAAGAACCGTGACGACCTTAAAGGCAACCGGACAGGAGAAGTTCCACCAGTATTTTTTCCCGTTCACGGAAGGTTTTGACTATGCGAAGGCAAATGACCTGGCGGATGTAACCGCAAAAGCGGACAAGTCCTGCTGCGCGGTCATGATGGAGATGATCCAGGGCGAGGGCGGTGTTCTCCCGCTCGACAAAGAGTTCGTCCAGGGGGTTGCAAAGTTCTGTAAGGAACATGACATCCTTCTCATCGTGGATGAGGTCCAGACCGGCATCGGAAGATGCGGAAGTCTTTTTGCATACGAGCAGTACGGGATTTCCCCTGACATCGTGACGATGGCGAAAGGACTCGGCGGCGGACTTCCGATCGGCGGCGTGCTCACATCTGCAGCATGTGCCGACGTGATGGGACCTGGAACCCATGGTTCCACATTCGGAGGAAACCCGGTGAGTGCAGCGTCCGCAAATGTCGTTCTCGACACGGTGAATGATCCGGAATTCTTAAAAGAAGTTCAGGAAAAAGGCGCTTACATCAAGGAAAAAGTCCTGGGATTCCACTCCTCGGCAGTCAAAAATGTCCGCGGCATGGGACTCATGCTCGGCATCATCGTAGATCCGGAAAAGCGTGCCGGATACGTTTCAAAGCTCATGGAAAAGGGCATTCTCGTGCTGACAGCTGGAACGGACGCGATCCGTCTGCTTCCGCCGTTAGTCATTACATATGAAGAGATCGATAAGGCACTTGAGGCCATGAAGGAGGTATTTTAAATCATGAATCATTTATTAAAATTACTGGATCTGAGTACGGAGGAGATCACCGGGATCCTGGATCTCGCGGACCAGTTAAAATATGAGAGAAAGCACAACATTCCGCACAGACACTTAGAGGGACAGACTCTGGGAATGATCTTCCAGAAGTCTTCCACAAGAACGAGAGTTTCCTTCGAGACAGGAATGTATCAGCTGGGCGGACATGCCCTGTTCCTCTCATCAAAAGATTTGCAGATCGGCCGCGGAGAGCCGGTTCAGGATACAGCGCGTGTATTATCCCGCTATCTTGACGGCATCATGATCCGTACCTTCGAACAGAAGGAAGTCGAGGATCTCGCAAAATTCGGCTCCATCCCGGTCATCAACGGTCTGACTGATTTCTGCCATCCCTGCCAGGTACTTGCAGATCTTATGACGATCCGTGAGAAATTCGGAAGCTTCACAGGTCTTAAGATGTGCTACATCGGCGATGGCAACAACATGGCAAACTCCCTGATCGTCGGCGGCTTAAAGGTCGGCATGAATGTTGCAGTTGCGACACCGGACGGTTATAAGCCGGACGGAGAAGTCCTTGAGTTCACAAAGGGCTACGCAGATAAATTTGCCCTGGAGACAGACCCGTTCATGGCAGCATCCGGCGCGGATATCGTGATCACGGACACATGGACTTCCATGGGTGAGGAAGCGGAGAAAGAGGAGAGAAAGAAAGTATTTAAGGATTATCAGGTCAACAAACAGCTCCTCGCAGCCGCAAATGCAGGTGCGATGGTCCAGCACTGCCTCCCGGCTTACCGCGGACAGGAGATCACAGAGGAAGTCTTCGAGGAACATGCCGACGAGATCTTCAACGAGGCGGAGAACCGTCTTCATGCACAGAAGGCTGTTATGGTCAAGCTGATGAAGAAAGACTGAGCGGAAAAATAAAAATCAGAAAGTTCCCTGTGGGTGCGGGAGTACCTGCGGGGGATTTTTTGTTCAACAGGAAAGTTCGATGGAACTTCCCTGTTGAACAAAAAGGCACTACGTGCCAATGATGCGTACTCGCGCGAAGATGAAGATCGTCGCGAGCGACCGCGCTCGGCGCGAGAATGTGCCGAGGCACATTCTTTTTTAGGTTTATATAAACTTTATGAAATTTTAACAGATGTTTCCTGGGGAAAATACGGTATGCGTGTTATACTTATAGATAAGCTGAACACGTATGAAAACTGGCGGGGCATTGATCCTGACCGGAGACCGGATCCCGTCTGCGGATCCTGCCGACGGCAAAAAGATCTGGTGTGAGGAGGGAGAAAAATGGAAATTCATGAATTTTATATTCCGTCCAGCAGTGGGATCGCGAATCTTCACTGTATGGAGTGGATCCCGAGCGGTGAGGTGAAAGCGATCGTTCAGATTGCCCACGGAATGATGGAACATGTCGGAAGATACCGGGAGTTTGCGGAATTTTTAGCGGGACACGGGATCTATGTCCTTGGAAATGATCATCTTGGACACGGAAAGACCGCAGCGGCAGCGGAAGACCGCGGATACTTCGGGGAGCATGGCGGAGCCGTCTCGGTGATCCGCGATATGCGCCGCGTGACGGTCCACGCGCAGAGAAAATATCCAGGTGTGCCGATCTTCCTTCTGGGACACAGCATGGGATCATTTTTCGCGAGACGATATCTGACTGTCTATAAAGACGGGATCGACGGAGTGATCTTACTCGGGACCGGAGCTCCGAAGGACGCGGAGGTCCGGCTTGGCTATCTGCTGGCGGACACGATCTGCAGACAGAGAGGAACACGCTGCCGGAGCAAACTGCTCTATGAGATGTCCCTCGGAAATTACAACAGGAAATTTAAACCTGTGAAGACGCCGTACGACTGGCTCTCCAGGGATGAAAAGAAAGACCGGGATTTTGGAGACGATCCGCTGACAGATTTTATCTTCACAGCCGGGGCGTACCGTGACTTCTTTGAGGTGATCTTAAAAACGGCAAAGCTTGAAAAAACCGGAAAAATGCGGACAGATCTCCCGATCCTGATCCTGTCCGGAAGCAAAGACCCGGTGGGAGAGGAGACAAAAGGCGTGCGCCGCGTCTATGAGCGATACGACAAGGCAGGAGCGGAGGATCTCTCCATCGGCTTCTATGAGGATGCGAGACATGAACTTTTAAACGAACTCAACCGCGACCAGGTATCCGCGGATATCCTGGAGTGGATCGGGGAGCATGAGGGCTGATTCCTGTCAATGACGGCGAAAACATGGATGAAAGCTCAAATGGTAAGGCCACGCGGCGGGTGTTTGCCCGCGCGGTGGGAGGACGATGCATATGGGGCTGGCGGAAATAGGAAGGAATCCTCCGCCGGACGCCCCATATTTGAGAGGGAATCCGCTCTCTTCTGCAGGCGTGAGAGGGGAACGGATACAGGGTTCACAGTCTAAATTCTTAAAATTCTTAAACCATATCTATTTTATCAAAAACGGTGAAAATATTCTCGATTTCAGGGATGATTTCAACTAACAACATCAAGGATTCTCCTATCTCTATAGGTGGTGAGATGACAACCAAAGACTGGAAAGGAGTATTTTTTGTTCAGCAAGATCAACAGCATATATCTCCTCGGAATGGAGGGGAAAAACGTGACCGTGGAGGCGGACGTCAGCGACGGACTTCCGGGGCTGATCCTTGTGGGATATCTGGCCTCGGAGGTCCGGGAGGGCGGAGACCGGGTGCGGACGGCGATCAAGAATCTTGGACTCTCCCTGCCGCCAAAGAAGATCACGGTCAATCTGTCTCCGGCAGATTTTAGAAAGGAAGGAACCGGCTTTGATCTGGCGATCGCCGCGGCGATCCTGTCATCATACGGAGGATTCCAGGCAAAGGACCTGGAGGATGCGGTATTCTTCGGGGAACTGGGGCTGGACGGGACTGTGCGGGGGATCCCGGGCGTTATGGCGCTCACGGCACAGGCACGGGAGAGTGGATTCCGACGGGTATTTCTTCCGGCTGAGAACGTGAAGGAGGCATCCTTTATCGGCGGGATTTCGCTCTACGGTGTCCGGGATCTGAAACATCTGGTGGATATGTTATCCGGAAAACAGTCGATGCGCCCGGAACCACCGGTAAACATGAAGGAGCTGCAGGATACGATGAACCGCTATGATGTGGATTTCGCGGAATTATCGGGACAGCCGCTCCTTAGGCGGGCGGCGGAGGTGGCAGCCGCCGGAAAGCACAACCTTCTGGTCGTGGGACCTGCGGGGGCCGGAAAGACCATGCTTGCGAGGAGAATGCCGACGATCATGCCGGGAATGGACGTGGCGGAGAGCATCGAGATCTCGAAGATCTACAGTGTGAGCGGACTTCTGACGGAGAAAGAGCCGCTTGTAAAGATCAGGCCGTTCCGCGCACCCCACCACACGGTATCGGTCCAGGCACTGACGGGAGGCGGGAGGAGACCGAAGCCGGGTGAGATCTCGCTTGCCACCGGCGGGATCCTGTTCCTCGATGAATTGCCGGAGTTTTCCAGAGCGGCACTCGAGACACTCCGGCAGCCGCTCGAAGACCGGGAGGTGACAGTCTCGAGAGTGGAGGCCACGGTGACATATCCGGCCAACTTTCAGCTTGTGGCTGCGATGAACCCATGTCCCTGCGGTCATTTTCCGGACCTTGCGAGGTGCCGGTGCACGGAGGGACAGATCACGCGGTATCTACAGAAGATATCGGGACCACTGCTGGACAGGATCGATCTCTGTGTGGAGGCATCCCCGGTTACTTACGGGGACATCAGAGGCGGCGGAGAAAATGAAGCTTCCGGCGCGATCCGGGCGCGGGTGGAGCAGGCAAGAGAGATCCAGAAAGAGCGGTTTATGGAGGAAAACATCCGCTGCAACGGGGAGATGGCGGGGCGGCATATCCGGAAATACTGCGTTCTGGGGAAGGAGGAGGAGACCTTTATGGAGGAGATCTTCGAAAAGCTTGCGCTTTCCGCCAGAATGCATGACAGGATCTTAAAAGTCGCAAGAACGACGGCGGATCTTGCAGGTGCGAGTGAAATCCGGCTTTCAGATCTGTGCGAGGCGGTGTCCTATGTGAAGAGCCGGGAGAAGTTCTGGGGGAATTAATGCCTGAAAACGAAGCTTGTCCGGAACTTTTTGGGTGCGGAACAGTTCTATGAATGAAAGGAAAGGGGTACATAAGATCATGGCTTACAACACACTTACCGAGCGGGAAGCGTTTTACTGTCTCTGCCATGTTCCGGGGTTCGGCAGTGCGACGATCGGGAAGTTAAGGGAAAGGTTCGGAACATATCAGGAGGTCTGGACGGCAAAGGAACAGGAAATCCAAAAAGCGGGAGTTCTCACAGAGAAGCGCGTGACGGTCTTTTTGCAGGCAAGAGAGCAGGAATCTGCATGGCTGAAGGAATTTTATGGGCTGGAACGGACGGGGATCCGCTTTATCGCTGAAGGAGACACAGACTATCCGGAACGTTTCCTTCCATATAAAGACCGCCCGGCGGCGCTTTTCGTAAAGGGAAATCTTCCGGAAAACGAGGTCCCGGCGGTTGCCATTGTCGGCGCCAGAGCCTGCACGGAATATGGGAAGGAGGCGGCCGGATTTTATGCCGGGGAACTTGCCAATGCGGGAGTCAACATTATCAGCGGCATGGCGGCGGGAGTGGATGGCTGTGCCCACAGGGGCGCGATCGAGCGCGGGAAACCCACCTACGCGGTTCTGGGATGCGGGGTAAATATCTGTTATCCGCGGGAAAATTACATAATTTTTCATGCCATGGAGGAAAACGGCGGTATCCTCTCAGAGTTCGTCCCGGGGACCCGCCCTGTGGCAATGAACTTTCCGCTGAGAAACCGGATCATCAGCGCTCTTGCTGACGCGGTCATAATAATAGAAGCGAGGGAGAAGAGCGGATCGCTGATCACAGCGGATTTTGCTTTAGAACAGGGAAAGGAGGTTTTCGCCCTTCCGGGACGTGCAAATGACCCGTTGAGCGGGGGCTGCAACCGCCTGATCCAGGGCGGTGCGAGCCTGCTTTTGAGCCCGTCGGATGTGCTGGAATTCCTCGGGATGAAATACGAAAGAAAATTAACGATTCATAAATTTTCACAAAATAGGCTTGCCAAGAACGAAAATTTGGTGTATGCTTCGGTTGATTCGCGCCCCAGACATCTGGAAGAGGTCGCCGCATTGAGCGGACTCTCTGTGACAGAATGTATGGAAGCCCTTTTAAAGCTGGAGCTTGCGGGACTTGTTTTTGGAACCGGGAATCAATATTATAAAGCGGAATGATTGCAGAAGGATGTGAAAAATATGGCGAACAGTCTTGTGATTGTGGAGTCTCCTGCAAAGGTTAAAACAATTAAAAAATTCCTGGGAAGCACATATGAGGTGGACGCGTCCAACGGACACGTAAGAGATCTTCCGAAGAGCCAGCTCGGAATTGATGTGGAAAATGATTATGAACCGAAATATATCACGATCCGGGGCAAGGGCGATATCCTTGCGAAACTCCGGAAAGAAGTGAAAAAAGCAGATAAGATCTATCTCGCAACTGACCCTGACCGTGAGGGAGAGGCGATTTCCTGGCATTTGATGAAAGCGCTGAAGCTCGATGAGGTAAAAGATAAAAAAGTATACCGAATCAGCTTCAATGAGATCACGAAAAACGCGGTAAAGGCGTCCTTAAAGGCACCGAGAGATATCGATATGAATCTTGTGGATGCCCAGCAGACGCGGCGTATCCTGGACCGTATCGTGGGCTATAAGATCAGCCCGATCCTCTGGGAAAAGGTAAAACGCGGACTGAGTGCCGGTCGTGTCCAGTCGGTGGCACTCCGAATGATCTGTGACCGTGAAGAGGAGATCTCCGCGTTTATTCCGGAGGAATACTGGAGTCTCGATGCGATGTTGAAAGCACCGGGGACAAAGAAGCCGGCAGCGGCCCATTTCCATAAAGATAAGGATGGAAAGACAGAGATCAGGAGCCGTGCCGAGCTGGATGCCCTGTTAGAGTCCTTAAAGGGACAGAAATTTATCGTAAATGATATCAGGAACGGTGAGCGCACGAAGAAGCCGCCGCTTCCGTTTACAACGAGTACCATGCAGCAGGAGGCGTCCAAGGCGTTAAACTTCTCCACCCAGAAGACGATGCGTCTCGCACAGCAGCTCTATGAGGGCGTTGATGTGAAAGGACACGGCACGGTCGGTCTGATCACTTACCTGCGTACCGATTCCACCCGTGTCGCGGAGGAAGCGGAGAAGATGGCAGGCGAATTCATCGCTGAGAACTATGGGGAAGCATATCTGTCAACGGGAGAGAATTCAAAGAAGAATAACGGAAAGATCCAGGATGCGCACGAGGCGATCCGTCCGACGAATCTTTCTCTGACACCTGTCAAGGTGAAGGAATCTCTTTCGAGAGATCAGTTCCGTCTTTACCAGCTGATCTGGAAGCGGTTTACCGCGAGCCGGATGTCTGCAGCTGTCTATGAGACGACTTCTGTTAAGATCATGGCGGGCGGAAATGAATTTACGATGACAGCGTCCAGACTGAAATTTGACGGCTTCATGTCTGTCTATATCGAGGCGGATGAGAAGGAAGAGAAGAATCAGATCCTCTCGAAGCTGGAAAAGGGCGAGGAGCTGGAGCTTGCCGATCTTGTAAATGCCCAGCACTTTACCCAGCCGCCGGCCCACTATACGGAGGCATCGCTTGTAAAGGCGATGGAGGAACAGGGCATCGGACGTCCGAGTACCTACGCTCCGACGATCACAACGATCCTTGCACGCCGGTATGTGGTGAAGGAAAATAAAAATATTTATGTGACTGAGCTCGGCGAGGTTGTCAACCGGATCATGAAGCAGTGCTTCCCGAGCATCGTGGATATCGCTTTCACGGCGAACCTGGAGTTCCTGTTAGACAGCGTCGGAGAGGGACTGACCCCGTGGAAGACGATCGTCAGAAACTTCTACCCGGATCTCATGGCAGCGGTGGATGAGGCCCAGAGAACGCTTGAGACGGTTCATATCGCGGATGAGGAATCGGATGAGATCTGTGAGGTCTGCGGAAGACGGATGGTCATCAAGTACGGTCCTCACGGTAAGTTCCTCGCATGTCCGGGATTCCCGGAGTGCCGGAATACGAAGCCGTATCTGGAGAAGACCGGCATCCCGTGTCCGAAGTGCGGAAAAGAAGTCATCATCAAGAAGACGAAAAAAGGCAGAAAGTATTACGGCTGTGAGGCCAACCCGGACTGTGATTTCATGTCCTGGCAGAAACCGTCCACTGAGAAATGTCCGGAATGCGGAAGCTACATGGTGGAAAAAGGAAACAAACTCGTCTGCGCAAATGAGCA
Organism: Clostridium sp. MCC344; assembly: GCF_018785365.1. NCBI lineage: Bacteria > Bacillati > Bacillota > Clostridia > Eubacteriales > Clostridiaceae > Clostridium > Clostridium sp. MCC344. The sequence goes on from NZ_WQPQ01000024.1 coordinate 45,414, forward strand.
GTGCGGTTTTGTGATGCCGATGAAGGAAAAGGAAGAGGAAAAGACTGCAACTGAATAATCTGCTGCCGGTTACAGGATGAACGGCAGTGATAAAAAGGCTCTGGCGGGATGTGCGAGACACATTTGCCGGATGTTTCTTGTAAGAGCTGTGAATCAAACCTGCATACGGCGGATGTTTGGAAGAAGATGCAGGCATCGGGTCAGCTGGTGTGGAAAGGTGAAATGTCTCTTCTGACAGTGAAATTTGCCGATAAATGCACTGAACTGCATAATTATCGCTACAAATGATACAATTCAGACAGTTTGAACTTCAAAAAATTGATAAGGACTTGACAATTTATTTCGATTTATCCTAATTATCCGAAAAAGTCTTGAAATTCTGGAAATATCGTGTTACAATTTAATCGATCAAATATTATTCGTACGATATCAGAAAGTAAAGGAGGTTTTCGGAAATGAGTGTTGAATTATTGGATAAGACCAGAAAAATAAACAAACTGCTCCACAACAACAATTCGCACAAGGTCGTATTTAACGACATCTGTAAAGTTTTAAGCGAAATTTTGCTGTCGAACATTCTCGTGATCAGCAAGAAAGGAAAAGTCCTGGGTGTAAGCATCTGTCCTGGTGTCGATGAGATCCATGAGTTGATTGAGGACAAAGTTGGCGGCTATGTCGATAAAATGTTTAACGAACGCCTCTTAAGTGTCCTTTCCACCAAGGAAAATGTAAATCTTGCGACTCTCGGTTTCGCTGAGGAGAACGTGAAGAAATACCAGGCGATCATCGCTCCGATCGATATTGCGGGAGAGCGTCTTGGAACTTTATTTATGTACAAATCCGACGAGCAGTATGATATCGATGATATTATTCTCTGCGAATACGGTACTACGGTTGTCGGCCTTGAGATGATGCGTTCTGTAAATGAGGAGAACGCGGAGGAGACAAGAAAGGTACAGATCGTGAAATCTGCGATCAGCACGTTATCGTTCTCCGAGCTGGAGGCAATTACCCATATCTTCGAGGAGCTTGACGGAAACGAGGGAATTCTTGTTGCCAGCAAGATCGCAGACCGGGTTGGTATTACAAGATCCGTTATCGTGAATGCGCTCCGGAAGTTTGAGAGTGCGGGTGTTATCGAGTCGAGGTCTTCGGGTATGAAGGGAACATACATTAAAGTTTTGAATGATGTGGTGTTTGATGAGCTGAAGGCGTTGAAGGCGGTTAATGCGAAATAGCTGATAGAAGTGGTTTTGGTTGTAATTGAAGAAGATGTAAAAAGAGGTGCGGCGGGATTTAGGGCTGCGCCTCTTTTTTGGGTGGAATAGGGGAGAATGTCTTTTGAGGTGTCTTGGCGAAAGGTACGCGGTGAGCTCCCGCGCGCTAAGAGGAAGCCAGATCCCCGGATCATGCACACCAGCCCGGAAGCTCACCGCTGGGTAACGCGAGACGCAAAAAAAGACACAAAAAAAGTTGGAAAAATAATAAAAAAGTACTTGCAGGGGAAATTGACTTATGATATAGTGAAAAAGCTGATATTATGCACGTCTGCGGATTCTGCAAGTGGTGCCTGAGTTTTTCAGGTGGTTGTGGAAGTGAGATGCAGGCGGAAGTAAATAACCAAATGGAGGAAAATAACATGAGCGTAATTTCAATGAAACAGCTTCTGGAAGCCGGCGTACATTTCGGTCACCAGACAAGAAGATGGAACCCGAAAATGGCACCGTACATCTACACAGAGAGAAACGGTATCTACATCATCGACCTTCAGAAATCTGTAGGTAAAGTTGATGAGGCTTACAAGGCAGTTGCTGATATCGCAGCTGAGGGCGGCACAATCCTTTTCGTTGGTACAAAGAAACAGGCTCAGGATGCAATCAAGGCTGAGGCTGAGCGTTGCGGAATGTACTATGTAAACGAGAGATGGCTTGGCGGTATGCTTACAAACTTCAAGACCATCCAGTCCAGAATCGCTAGATTAAAAGCAATCGAGAAGATGTCTGAGGACGGAACTTTCGACGTTCTTCCGAAGAAGGAAGTTATCGAGTTAAAGAAAGAGTGGGAGAAGCTTGAGAAGAACCTTGGCGGTATCAAGGAAATGAAGAAGATCCCGGACGCTATCTTTATCGTAGATCCGAAGAAGGAAAGAATCTGTGTTCAGGAAGCTCACACACTTGGAATCACTCTGATCGGTATCGCTGATACAAACTGCGATCCGGAAGAACTTGACTATGTAATTCCGGGTAACGACGATGCTATCAGAGCCGTTAAGCTTATCGTTTCCAAGATGGCAGACGCTGTCATCGAGGCTAAGCAGGGCGAGGCTGAGGCAGCAGAAGCAGCTGAGGAGAACGCAGAGGCTTAAGTTGTTATAAGGAATCCGGAAGGTGCTGTCAGTGGCAGCACCTTCTTCTGAAAAGACACGTTTTATTTTGATTCTTTAATATGATTCGGAGGAAATGAAACATGGCAGCAGTTACAGCTAAAATGGTAAAAGATTTAAGAGAAATGACAGGCGCTGGAATGATGGACTGCAAGAAGGCTCTTGCAGCTACAGACGGCGACATGGACAAGGCTGTTGAGTTCTTAAGAGAAAAAGGACTTGCAGGCGCAGAGAAGAAGGCTGGACGTATCGCAGCTGAGGGTATCGTTGACACAACTATGACAGCAGACGAGAAGAAAGCTGTTATCGTTGAGGTTAATGCTGAGACAGACTTCGTTGCAAAGAATGCAAAGTTCCAGGCATACGTTGCTCAGGTTGCAGCTCAGGCTCTTACAACAACAGCAGCAGATATGGATGCATTCATGGATGAGAAGTGGGCAGCAGACGAGAGCCTTACTGTTAAGGAAGCTCTTTCCTCCCAGATCTCCATCATCGGCGAGAACATGAGCATCCGTCGTTTCAAACAGGTTACAGAGGAGAACGGTTTCGTTGCTTCCTATATCCATGCCGGCGGAAGAATCGGTGTTCTTCTTGACGTTCAGACAGACGTTGTAAATGACGCTGTTAAAGAGATGGCTAAGAACGTCTGCATGCAGGTTGCAGCTCTTAATCCGAAATACACAAGCCGTAATGAAGTAAGCGCAGACTTCATCGAGCATGAGAAATCCATCCTTATGGCTCAGATCCAGAACGATCCGAAGGAAGCATCCAAGCCGGAGAAGGTTATCCAGGGTATGATCCAGGGACGTATCAACAAAGAGATGAAAGAGATCTGCCTCTTAGACCAGGTTTACGTAAAAGCAGAGGACGGCAAGCAGTCCGTAGCTCAGTACGTAGCTCAGGTTGCAAAAGAGAATGGCGCTAACATCGAGCTTAAGAGCTTCGTTCGTTTCGAGACTGGTGAAGGTCTTGAGAAGAAGGAAGAGAACTTCGCTGAGGAAGTTGCAAAACAGATGGGCAAATAATAAAAGTTTGTATTCCGATACAGACGTTTATAAGCCGCATGGTCCTGAAATACGGGACTGTGCGGCTTATTTTTTCCCGGACAAACCCGGCAACGAACGGCATACGGCTTTTTAGATGATAAAGCAGCCCTCTATGGATCTGGCAGGTCCATGGAGGGCTGCTTTCATTTGTTTGTTTACAGTGGAAATGTATGCACAGATGCGGACAGTCATAGAAAGCGGTTTACTGAATTTATTCCGCCTCACGGAAAACCTGCAAAATACGAATAAAAATGAAGAAAATATCGGAAAAAATCCTTCTTGGCATACAGAAGATGTTGACTTTTTTTAAACGAAAAGAGTATGATAAGAACAGTTAAACGGGCAATGTCTGTAAAGAGGACGCTGCCTGTTGCTATGGGGAAATGAAAAAGCTTTGCAAAGGGAAGAGAAAGGCAGATACTTTGCAAAGGAGTGAAAATAAGATGGGGATCTATCAAAAGATGGGCAGACGCTGGATCAGTCTTCTGCTCGTATTTCTGATGGTTTTTTCGCTTGTGCCTGTGGATGAGCTGATGCAGGTTTTGCAGCGGAAAAACCCGCCATAACAGTGGGCTGGAAACCTCAAAAGAAAGAGGTGCCTTCCGGCGAGAATGGCGAGATAACGCTAAAGGTGGAAATTGATCCGGCGCAGGTGGAAGATGTAGGATTGCAGATCCGCCTGACAGAGGAGGAGGCAGCGGCATTCGTCGAGTTCACGAAGAATGAGGACGGAGTTCTGACCTATGAACATGGAGATCATGTGTGGACACTGGAAAAAGAACCGGAAGGGGACTGGAATTTCTGGCTTCTCTCCCTGAAGGGAACAGTTGAAAGCCACACATTGGAGGAAAAATTTACAGTCTGCATGCCGAAATCAGCAGATGATCAGACGATCGATGTGGATTCAGAGACAGATGTGATCCTTTCCTACAATGGAAAGAGCGACAGCCGGTATACAGATTCAGATCCGGTGAAGAGCACAGCGTCCAATTCCTCTGCATCGGGAAATACGAAAAACATCATGACGGATGAGAATGGGATCAAGATCAGTATCGAGACGGTACCGATCCGTTTTCTTGCGGTAGAATTGACGGAAACTGCAGTGCCGGAAGTCAGTGCTGCGCAGGAGAAACTCGCTTGTGTGGACGGAGTCGAAAATCCGGATGCAGTCTTTGAAATGAAGCTGCCGGATGCCGGCCTTACGTATCATGCGTCCGTGACATTGAATGGAGATCTTTCCTTCCCAAAGGCTGCGGCGACATCCAGCAATGCACTTTACAGAGATGACAGTGGGAAAAAACTGGCAGAGATCGTGGGACTTTCTTCGGAAATGAAGGTGACAGAGTTTTCTGCAGATGGAGATACACTGAAGTTCCGGATCATTCCGGTCTCAGACACAGCGGATAAGTCTGTGGAGAGCGATGAAACCGGAGATGACGATTCAATCGCGGTTGTGAAAAAGACGGTCGATTTTCAGCTGAAGATCGATCCGGACAGTCTGGTCTGGGCAAAAAAGCAGGAGAAGCAGGGAATTCTGGAACTGCTTACGGGGAATGAAAAAGAACGTCTCCGGGCAACGGAAGATGCAGAAGTGTTAAAGGGAAGCATCACGCTCCGCGCCGGTGCGGAAGGCGGAGCAGACGCAGAGGCTGTGATCCGGATTTCGAGAGCTGCCGGAGGGGGTGTGACCGTTCTCCGGAGACAGGCTGTGCTCGGTCCGCAGACGGTATTCTGGATCGACAACGGAAATAACGATGAAGGAATCCGGCCTTCGGAAATCATGCCGGAACTCTCCTATAAATTGGTTGCGCAGGATGCGGACTGGGGAGACGGCGACGGAACAAAACTGGAGCCGGGGGCATCTCTTGCGGGTGTCGGACTGACAGAAATGCCGCAGCCTGCAATCACAAAAAATGAAGGGAACAGCACCTGGCAGATTTCATACAGCAATCTTCCGAGCACGGTTGTGAAAAACGGAAGCGAATACCGGGTACTCTGGAAATGGTCGCAGCCTGCCGTTGACGGATATGAACGGAAGGAAATCAATGACGACAATATTGGTGAGTATGAGGGGACCGTTGATCAGTGCGGATGGTACTATCTGATCCGCAGGACCGTCATATTGAAGACGGATATCCGCCAGGGATATACCGATTATTACGATATCACAAAGGATGAAGCGGCAAGATACTTTAAACTGTGCATTTATCAAGTGACTTCCGGAGGTCAGGTGAGTGAAAATCCGGTAGAAGTCGTAAGGATTGACGACCTTTTGGAGAACGGAACTCTGAAACTGATCGGAGACAGGAATGCAAAAGGTGACGGAGAATATGTGATCGATATGGGCTGGCGGTATAATCTGGATGGGAATCCATTTGTGTATACGATCGAGTGGGCCGGAGATACCGACGAGAACGGAAACCCGTTAAACCGTTTCCGTGTGGATGGCATGGAAGAGGGAGACTATATCCAGATCTCCTACGACAACTCTGCAACTGTGGGATATCAGGAGCGGACCGACAGGCTTTACAGCGGAGGAACTCTGGTCCTGACACTTACCGGAACGAGAGGATACGAGGCGACAAAGATCTGGGCGGAAAATCGTACGGATGTCTCGGAGGACGAGAGACCAGAGGGAGAGTTTGAACTCTGGCGTTATCCGCAAAGACATGAAGACTACACGAAAGCAGCTCCGGTGTATGGGGAAGACGGAAAGACAATGAGCCTGCCTCTGGACCGACATCCGGAAAATAATACCCAGGAGATTCGGTTCGGCTATGGGGAAAATGGTGAAAAGACACTTCCGAAGTATGATACGGACGGATATGCTTATGCGTATGTTACAAAAGAATATTTCACAAATGATGACAGCAGAGGCTATGAACAGCTGTTCGGAGCGTACAATGACCAGACTGGTTATTATGACGACGTATTTATCAAGGGAGACGGAACGAGGGTAAGCACGGAAAACAAAGACGGAAAACGTGCAGATGTCAATAACATTTATCTCTACGATGGAGGAACGCTCTATAACCGTAAAATCGATACTGTCACAGTGCCAGTATCCAAAACATGGGAAGCGGCCGCATTCCAGGAAAACCTCCAGGACGTAAAGGTAACGTTTGGACTGCAGTCCAGGATCAAAGAGCAGAAAGACCCGGATGGAAATACGGTGACGCCTGCCGGAGCGTGGACGGAAGTTCCGGGAGAGGAGCTGTCACTGGACGGTTTCAATGCGGTCAATGTCACCAGAAGCGGAAGCAGAACCATGCCGAAATATGATATTTACGGAAATGAGCTGGAGTACCGCTTTGTGGAGCGGGAGATCACCCAGAATGGAATCAGACGGGAGATCGAATATCCGGAAGGCTCTGAAAACGGAACGTTTACCCTCACTCAGAATGGCCGCCAGGTGGCATATGAGTCGATCTGTGAGACTGCAAGTGCTTCCGATGCGGAAAACAGAACGGTGATCGTAAACCGGATCAAGGATACGGTCGACTACGATGTTGTCAAGAACTGGGAGGGAAATCCACCCGCGGGCGCAACCTTGAAATTCCGCCTGTATCGTCTCTACAGCGGAACATCGGTTGCAGATATGATAGCGGGAAATGCTTACCTGACATTTGAAGTGACCGAAAACGGCGGGAGGATCACGGATTTTCCGACCGATGAGGGCAGTGAAAATATCGGGATCTGTGTGCCGGAACAGGCGGACCCGTCTGCATGGAGTCATGTGCGGATCTACGGTCTTCCGGAATTTGACCGTTCCGGACATCAGTATGAATATATGCTGATTGAGGAAGAGCCGGATGGATATCACGCAGCGGACATCCGGACGGAAAAGTTCAACGGAAACCTGGATTATAGAAGTACGCTGACAAATGCGGTGGGAACAGGAAATGATAACCGCATCCTCGTCATGAAAGAATGGCTGGATGACGGAGATATCCAGCACCGGAGAAATGTTGCGGTGCAGGCATACCAGAACGGAACCGGGAAACCGGTGGGATTACCTGTCATCCTCGGACCGGGATCTATCTGGTATACCTATGTGGATCTGGGAACAGTCCAGGCAGATGATGTCTACATTCTGGAAACAGAGATTTACGGAACGGATAGCGAAGAGTCGCAGTTTACAGTGACAAACCCACAGATCTCAAGTGTTTCCGATTACGACGGAGCTTACGGGAGTGTGGACCTGAAGCACCACTGCTATGAAGTCTCCTATGAAAAGACAGCGATTGGAAAGGATCCAGTATTTGTTGTGAAGAACCGCCGTATCGCTCAAATTGATATTGATGTGGAAAAACGCTGGAATGATGGAAGCGGTGCGCTCCGAGATGCAATGAAAAAAGCACTGGATACATACAATGCCCAGCATACAGATGCTCCGCTGGAACTGTCCATGTATCTTGACTTTGATGATCCGGCCGGAACCGCTTCCGGTGGGCAGATCACGAGAAATGCGGGAAATGCGGGAGATACGATCCTGGTGGATGGACACAACGTCGAAACGATCTACGACTCAGATCGCCGGGAATCGGCAAAATCTGTCCAGACGATGTCGCTGGAGAGCCGTCAGAATGACGATTCTGTGATAAGAAGTGACCACTATGCATTTTATGGGGTTCCAAAGTACAATGCAAAAGGACAGGTCATCCGGTATCAGGTAAAAGAAGCGTGGGTGACAAAGGGAACGGAAGAGGAAACTCCGGTATACCGGAAGGTTTCGGATGTAAAGTCGATCCTTGAGACGATCCCGGCTCAGAATCCTGTTACCGGTGTGATAGAATCCAATTTGTGGGATCTCTGGAGTACATATCTCCGGACCACTTCGGAAACATATACGGTTGCGCTGGATGCACCGGAAAATCAGGAGGTTACGCGCAATGACCATCAGGTTGTCACCGTTAGCAACAGCCTTTCTGGAGTCAAGACGGTTCATTGGAAAAAACAATGGAATGATGCATATTCCAGAAAACAGAATACCCGCCCGGATATTTATCTGACGATCTTAAAACGTGAAGCGGATGCAGACGGAAATCTGAAAAAGGAACTGAGCCCGTCTGATGTCGTGGTAAAGGATTACCGGTGGGTCAAGACCGATCAGGATTCAGATGAACAGCATTGGACTGCAACAATCAGGAATCTTCCAAAGTACAATGCACAAGGATACGAGATCTATTATTATGCGTTCGAGCGGACGGAGGTAGATTCCAATGCGCTCGATTATGCGATCGCGGAATATGCGGTTCCGAGCGCGAGCAATGCGGACAAGACCGATATCATCGGAACATCAGGAGGAGTCGGAAAACCGGGGGATACGAGCTTTGCAGAGTATGATCCAACGGAGAAAAATGTCGTGTTGAACCCGATCGACCAGTCTGGAAGTGATGGACTTCCGGATTATGCGGGAAAGTATGCCCTGATCGAGAACGGAACGATCATCAACTCACTCTTAAAAGATGCGAGAATTCTCGGATCCAAGAGCTATAAGAGCCTGCCAAACAATTATCCGGCAAAAGACTATCCGGAGATCACATTTGTGCTTGACCGATATCTTGGAACTCCGGGGCAGGATGGAGTCCTTGATCAGGCGAAAATTTCAGAATTGACCGTCAAAGACTGGACAACCATCACAAAAAACGCAGACGGTTCCTATCCGATCGAGATCAGCAGAATCGGAAAATATGTGTATCAGCTTGCTGCTGACGGAAACACAGGAGAAACTGTTCCGGTTTCTGAAGACCAGACTCCGGGAAAAGGGGAGGAACTCCCGCGTTACGATGAAAACGGAGAGAGATATACCTACATTTTGCGAGAGAAGAGTGTGAAAGGTGCCGACGGAAAGGAGTTGCTTGCCGGGGCTGCAGACGCAGCAGTCGGAGGAATGGGGCTCTATGTCAGAGATGACGACGGCAGCACGACAGCTTCCCACGTGATCACGAATACCTACGAGGGTCCGAAGGGAAAACTGAAGGTTCGGAAACTCATGAAACTTTCCCAAAATGGGGATAAGGTGACATTCCCGGCCGTGAAGTTTGAGCTGACAAGATCCTATACATCCTATGCGGATGGAACATCGAAGGTCGTGGAGGATACAGGGTTTGCGAAACAGGTGAAGATCCTTTCTTCCGCGGAGGTTCAGGCTGCCTATAAGGCTGCCGGGGCGCAGGCGGGAGCTCAGGTTTCCCTGGAATGTGTCTTCGACAACCTGGATCTTTATGCGCCGAACGGAACGGACTATCTGTACACGGTGACGGAGCTCAAGGACGGATTCCTGGAAGGCTTTGACACCTGGGCAGTAAAGGGGGATTATACTTCCTTTGACCAGGTTGCGACTGCCTCGAACGCAGGGACCAAGGTGGAGCATGTAACAGCGACCGCCTCCAATGCGTCAGAAGGAGATGGGATGACCACAGAGTCTCTGGCGGCAAAAGTCGGACAGGTGATCTCAGGACTTTTCGGACGCAGCAGTGCAGGAAATACAGAAATTCCGGCAGCAGCAACGTTTGCAAACCGGAAATGGAACACGCCTCAGGAGGATGGAAAGGACAAGGTACAGCTTGTCTTAACAAAAAACTGGGCTGACTTCAACAATCAATTCGGGACAAGACCGGATACGCTGGAGCTTACACTGGAGCGAAGAGCGGATGCACAGCCTGGACAGTCGAATGCGATCGCCTGGACAACGGTGACGGACAGTACGCCGACGGAAGATAAGTCTGTGATCAACCAGTGGAAGTACATCTGGAGCGGACTCGACCGTTACGCGCCGAACGGGATGCCGTGGATCTACCGCGTCAGCGAGAAAAAACCAGCGGCTTATCAGGCGTCAGGAAACGGCAGTGTCCAGTTTGGCAGCACGGGAAATCCGTCCCAGACAGCAGAGATCACGAACTCCTTACAGACGACTGCAAAATTCACGAAGCAGTGGACGGACAAGGCAGGAAAAACTGTGACGAACGACTATCTCGGATATGACCTGACAGCTTCCTTTAAGCTGCAGGCGGCGACGTCCAGTGATGCTTCGTTTGATGCCGGAAGCGCTTCCTGGATGGATGCGGACGCTCTGTTTACGGATGGAAATGCGAGATCAGCGATCCTCAATGCAAACGGAGAAAATCCGTCTGCATACTGGAGCGAGCGGATCGCAGCACCGTCACTTACAGGAAAGATCAATGCTGCTGTATGGAAAAACGGGAAAACGGTAAAGCTCCCGGCGGCCATGAAAGAAAATAGCACACTGGTTTATCTGCATTACCGGTATGTGGAGACAGGTGTGAGCTATACAGTTCCCGGTGAGACACCGGACACAGCTACGCAGACAGTGACCAGACAGGCAGACGGCAGTTATCTGATTACCGGAACCGGTCTTTTACAGTCTGTCACAGATACGGTGACATCCGGAACGAGTACGATCACAAACCAGACAAACCTGAAGGACTTCTCAGTTTCCAAGGTATGGAGTGACAATGACAATGCCTACGGAACGAGATCGGTACAGACACAGATGATCCTGTTCTTCCGGGCAGGAGAAAACGAAGACTGGAAGCTCTTTACGATCAGTGGAAATCCGGTCATTGTGACACTTTCGGAGAGTAATGGCTGGAGCACATCGATCTCCGGTCTCCCGGGTGAGTGCGAGTACCGGATGCGGGAACTTCCACTGACCGGGTGGGATGGATCGACCTGGATTGATGACGGAGGAACCTTCACAGGCGGAACGGATTACCAGGTCAGCTACAATGATCAGGCGGATTCAACGACGGTGACAAACACGCTGAAAACGAATCCGGATCCGGATGACGGGGCCAAGAAGATCACTCTCTATGTAGAGAAAACGTGGGGAGGAACAGAAAATGCTCCGATCACCCTGAAACTCCAGCACCAGGTTGCAGAAGACAACGAAGATCATCAGCTCCACGAGGACAAGTGGGCAGATGTCGGGACAAAGACGTATGCGATGGATGGAACAGCGGATGCGTCCGGCAACGGAGCATACTGGGAGTTTGATTCCTGGAAGTTTAAGATCACGAATCTTCCGGCATTCCGGGTCGGAAAGGCAATCTCTTACCGTGTCATCGAAGTCGTGCCGGATGGGTTCGTCCAGATAGCACAGACGGAAAGGACGATCACGGATACAGAATTTGATCCAGCCGGAACCAGACAGACTGCATCCCTGTTTACCTTTGTAAACGCAAAGAAAAATTCCTTCAAAGTGACGAAAAAATGGGTTGGACCGAGTCCGAGTGCCGCTGAGGTCACCGTGAGTCTCCACAGGAAATACCGGAAAGCCGGAGAGAACGAAACGGAGGAACCGGTGGATGGAACAACGGTCCAGCTGAACGAGGCAAATCACTTTGAGGCGGAGTGGAAGGATCTTCCGGAAACTTCCGCTGATGGTGATGTTTACAGCTACTATGCGAAAGAAGTAAATGATCCGGCTGTGACAGGATACCGCGCAGAGTACGGCGCAGTGGAAGCTGCGGCGGACGGAACATGGAAGCAGACGATCTACAACATTCCGCTGACATCTGTTTCAGGCACAAAGGTCTGGAAGGATGAGAAGAATGCGGATGGTCTGCGTCCGGGTACAGTCGGTCTGATCCTGGAGCGCAGTACCGATTCGAATGCATGGAAAAAAGTGGACATCGATGCGGACGGTTCGACTGTGTCCCTGACATGGGACCAGACGACGGATCCGGATCAATGGACCTACCGTTTTGACGGACTCGACCTTTATTCCATAGCAGGAGAGAAGTATCAGTACCGTGTGACTGAGGAGCCGGTGACGGGCTACCATGCAGTCTATACGGGAAGCAATGCGCTTTATGCGGGAGACCGTGATACGATCATCAATACGAAGATCGGAGAGCACACCTTTGTGTTTGATAAGGTCTGGACTGACGCCGGAACGTCACAGAGACCGGAACAGATCATGGTCAGATTGTGCCGGAAGACGGCAGAAACGTCACAGGAAACGGTTGACGGAGTGGCGCCGGTGATTGTCAAGAACGGTGATCTCTGGACATATACCTACGAGGATCTTCCATCCTATGATGCGGATGGACGGGCATATACCTACTGGGTAACCGAGGATCCGGTAAATGGATATGACACTGTTTACTCTTCCGATGATCGTTCCGAAAACGGCGGCAGGATCACCAATGTGGCCCGCGGCGGTCTTGCCGTGAAAAAAACGGTATCCGGAAACCGCGGAGAGCGGAACAGGAAATTCCTGTTCACGATCACACTGTCAGGTGTATCACAGACGGGAATCGATGCTGCAACATTCACGGATGGGAATTTCGAGAACGGAGTTTCAGAGATTTCCTTAAAGGACGGGGAAGAGTACCGGTTTGAGGAGATCCCGGCAGGATTTTCCTACACAGTGACCGAGGCAGATGACGCTTTGCGGGACGGATATACGGTTACAGCGACCGGAACATCCGGAACGATCCCGGCGGGAGATACGGCGGAAGCTGCGTTTGAGAACCGGAAAAATGAAGATCCGACGGTTCCGACACAGCCGACGACACCGACAGATCCGTCCGGTCCGACAACACCTGTCACTCCGACGAGACCGTGGCATCATGATTCCGATGACCCGGAGGAGACGGATCCGACGAAACGTCCTCCGAAGATGCCGACCGGGCAGTCAACAGAGATTGTGACAGAGACAGATCCGGCAGGTACGACCTCACCGGATGAGACTGCGGAAAGCCGGACGGAAACAACCTCTTCGGAGACCGAAACCAATATCGAAGAAACTACCACGGCGGAAACCGTGACAGAATCCGGCACAGAGCCGGATCATGATGACAGGGATAACCCGAAAACCGGGGATTCCACCCATACCTGGATATGGGCGGTTCTCATGATCCTCTCCGCATTCGGTGCGATCATGCTGCACAGGGTGAAGAAAGATGACGAGAACGAAGAACATATGAAGTAGCAGAAAATGAAAAAGCTCCTTCGGACTGCAGAGAGATTCTGGCGGTCCGGGGGAGCTTTTTTGTAGGAAGTTCCTTTGGAATGTGTCGAGGCATATTCTTTTTATTTGGAATATTTTCGCTCGTATGGTATACTGGACACAGCAGTCTGCACTCTTACTGGGAGTGAGAGAAAGGGATGAATCGACATATGGAATTGACACGGAAACGTACGACGTGATCAAAGGCTGGCGAGCGAATGCGTCCTACTTTTACATCGCGAAAGAGTTTGTGCGTGACAATATCGATGTTGATATTCTGGAAGAACTGTTATCCCTCGGCGGTCTCGGAATCCAGTACTGTATCAAGACAGAGCGGGCATATGCCGGACTGCATGAATTAAAAGATGAGCTGGAAACCGTCGAGTACACAGAATTCAATGACCGATATAACGCAAGAGATATTATGGCACGAAAAAAGATGCGGGATCTGGTAAATTCGGATGCAAATACGGTAACAAACGTATTTAGTACGCTGCTTGAGAGGTGATGGATATGAGGGCATATTCCGATGCATATCTGGAAGATGTAGTGGAAAATCAAGGAAAACTGTTTGATCTTGTTGCACAGTCGTTTCCAGACAAAGATACAGGAGATTTTATTAAGGCGTATATGTCCAGTAAAACACGAAAGAGTATCGACGAGGCGAAGGCATATGTCAATACCATGGATGCCAGAGAACTCTGGGATTATTTTACGGAGACAGAACAGTACCGGATGAAGCCGGGAAAGTCGATCGGTGGATTTATGCCGGACTGGATCGGTGAATTTTATGCGTATTATCAGTGGTATTACAATATTCCGAGTGCGGAGTTAGTGAAGAAGATCCCTCTGGATTTTCTTGAAAAAGCATACTATGGACTGCACGATCTGGAACTGGAGCTTGCAGTCCGGAAAGTGGGGCGGGTCTGATGCGTGTGATAGGCTTTCACAATCCGGATGAGGAGTATGGAGCTTTCAGCAACTGGTATCCATCAAAATTTGTTGTGGACGGAATCTGCTTCACATCGATGGAGCAGTTTATGATGTACCGAAAAGCCGTGTGGTTTCAGGATCATGAGATTGCGGAGAAGATCCTTGCAACGGAGGACGCTGCGAGGATCAAGGAACTCGGGCGGATGGTAGCCGGATATGAGGATTTGATCTGGAGTGGAATCCGGCAGATGGTGGTATATGAAGGATTGATCAAAAAATTTTCACAAAATTCGGAACTTTGTGAACAATTATTGAATACCGGGGATGCGATTCTAGCAGAATGTGCTGTCAAAGACCGGATCTGGGGGATCGGGCTTGCGATGGATGATCCAAAACGGCTCGATCCGGCCCAGTGGCGTGGTCAAAATCTGCTTGGATACGCCTTAATGATGGCGCGGGATCAGATCAGGCATCATTCCGGGCAGTAAAAGACAGGAAAATGGACGAAAAAGACGGATGCTTGGGAACAGCGTAAGTTGGGGGAACTTGGAAGTGTTCAAACCTGTAAACGTATTTTTAAAGAACAAATATCTGAACAAGGAGACATTCCTTTTTATAAAAATGGAACTATTGGATTAGAACCTGACTCGTATATTTCAAGAGAAGTTTACGAAGAATTTCGCAGGTTATATCCTTATCCAGAGGTGGGAGATACTTTAATTTCGGTAGTTGGTAGTATTGGAAGAACAGCAGAATATACAGGAAAAGATGAGTATTTTCAAGATTCAAATGTTGTATGGCTCAAGACAGATGGGAGCATTAACAAAAAGTTTCTTAAGGTATCTTATCAAGTAATAAAGTGGTTGATTGAAGGCTCTACCGTGAAGCATTTATACAATGACAATATATTGAAAAGTGAGATTGTTATGCCGCCTTCTCAACTGGAACAGGAAAAAATTGCAACATATTTGGAGCACCTCGACCACCTTATCACCCTTCATCAGCGTAAGTCCCACTCCCCATCCCCCAAATCCCTGTTTTCCCGACCAAACACACGCAAAAAGGAGGCAAAAAACGATGATGTTTCAACGAGAATCAGATTTTGAGAATGCCCTGATCCAGATTCTGACTACAAAGGGATGGGAGGATCAGATCTTAAAGTATCCGACCGAGGATGATCTGTTAAAAAACTGGGCAAAAATCCTTTTTGACAATAACCGTGGGATTGACCGGCTGGGAGACTGTCCATTGACAGATGGGGAAATGCAGCAGATCATCGAGCAGATCACGGAACTGCGGACACCATTAAAGCTGAACGGATTTATCAACGGGAAAACAGTATCCATAAAACGTGACAATCCGGAGGATAAAGTACATTTTGGTAAAGAGATCAGCCTGAAAATTTATGACCGTCTGGAGATCGCAGCGGGACAGAGCCGGTATCAGATCGTAGAACAGCCGGTATTCCGTGGAAAATCCAGACTGTTGAATGACAGACGGGGAGATCTGCTTCTTCTGATCAACGGGATGCCTGTGATCCATATCGAATTAAAACGCAGCGGTGTTCCGGTGAGCCAGGCATGCAATCAGATTGAAAAATACGCACATGAGGGTGTATTCACGGGATTGTTTTCCCTTGTGCAGGTATTTGTCGCGATGAATCCGGATGAGAGCTTATATTTCGCAAATCCGGGACCGGATGGAAGATTCAATCCGGATTATTATTTTCATTGGGCTGATTTCAACAATGAACCGATCAACGACTGGAAGCTGATCGCATCGTCATTGCTCTCGATCCCGATGGCTCATCAGCTGATTGGTTTTTATACGGTTGCAGATGATGCGGATGGGATTTTGAAGGTCATGCGGAGCTATCAGTACTATGCGGCGAATGCGATTTCCGATGTTGTCTCAAAGACAAAATGGGACAGCGGAAAGCAGCGCGGAGGATATATCTGGCACACCACGGGATCCGGAAAGACGATGACATCCTTTAAGTCTGCACAGCTGATCGCAAATTCGGGTGATGCAGATAAAGTCGTATTTCTGACGGACCGGATCGAACTTGGCACGCAGTCCTTAAAAGAATATCGTGCATTTGCCGATGCGAATGAGTCGGTACAGGCGACGGAGAATACCTATGTGCTGTTATCAAAATTAAAGAGCGACGAGGTAAAAGATACCCTGATCGTCACTTCCATCCAGAAAATGAGCAATATCCGCGATGAAGAAGGCGGACGGAATGCTCACGATATGGAGATCATCGGTCGGAAGCGAATTGTCTTTATCGTCGATGAGGCGCACAGATCCACGTTTGGTGAGATGCTGGCAGTGATCAAGGAGACATTTCCGCGTGCGATTTTCTTTGGTTTTACAGGAACACCTGTCTTTGAGGAAAATGCAAAGAAACGGAATGCACAGACCGATGTCTTTGGAAATGAGCTGCACCGGTACAGCATTGCCGACGGGATCCGGGATAAAAATGTACTGGGGTTTGATCCGTATAAAGTTCTGACATTCCGCGACCGCGATGTCCGCAAAGTGGTTGCCCTGGATCAGGTAAAGGCTGACACAGAGGCAGAGGCTGTTTCGGATCCGGAAAAAGCAAAAATTTTTTATGATTATCTGGATCCCTCAAAAATCCGGATGGCAGGGTATGAAGGAGAAGACGGAAAATGGATCCGCGGGATCGAAGATTACCTTCCAAACAGCCAGTATCGATCAGAGGAACATCAGAACCAGGTAGTAAAGGACATGAAAGAAAACTGGATCACGTTGAGTCATAATGGAAAATTTCATACAATTTTTGCGACGAGCAGCATTCCGGAATCCATCCGGTATTATCGTCTGATCAAAAAGGAGATGCCGGATTTAAAGACTACCTGTCTGTTTGATGCCAGTATTGACAATGATGGGAGCAGTGCACTTGAGAAGGAAGATGGACTGATCGAGATCTTAAAGGATTATAATGCGAGATACGGTCAGGAGTTTGGTATCGCTTCCCACGCGGCCTTTAAAAAAGATCTTTCCTCCCGCCTTGCACATAAGGAACAGTATAAATACATAGAGAAAACGCCGGAAAAACAGTTGGATCTTCTGATCGTTGTCGACCAGATGCTGACGGGATTTGACTCAAAATGGGTGAATACACTTTATCTGGATAAGGTGCTGGAATATGAGAATATTATCCAGGCATTCTCACGCACAAACCGTCTGTTCGGACCGGACAAGCCGTTTGGGATCATCCGCTATTACCGGAAACCACATACGATGGAGCAGAATGTCCTTCGTGCAGTAAAATTGTATTCCGGGGATAAACCGATCGGTTTGTTTGCAGAAAAACTGCCCCATAATCTGAAAAAGCTGAATGACGTGTACGGAGAAATTTCAGAATTATTTACGAATGCGGGAGCTGCGGATTTTGCAAAACTTCCGGATGAGAAACCGGTGAGAGCGAAATTTGCGCTTTTGTTCCGGGATTTTAACAGTTATCTGGAAGCGGCAAAAGTTCAGGGCTTCCAATGGACAAAGAAAGAGTATGAATTTTGTGATGAAGCGGGCAGAAAGACAGGAGATCATGTGATCATGTCATTCGATGAGAACGACTTTCTGACTCTTGCGCAGCGCTATAAAGAGCTGGCCTCTTCTGCATCAGATGAACCGGGCGGTCATGAGGACATGATGTATGATCTGTCCGGATATCTGGTTGAAATTGACACCGGAGTGATCGATGCAGACTATATGAACAGCCGTTTTGTTAAGTATTTAAAGATGATCCGGCAGCAGGGGACACCAGGAGAACTGATCGAGCAGGCAAAGGCGGAGCTGCATAAGACATTTGCGACCCTGACGCAGGAAGAACAAAAGTATGCCAACATTTTTCTGCATGATACTGAACGCGGGGATGTGATCCCGGAACCGGGAAAGACTCTGCGGGATTATATCACGGAATATCAGTATCGCGCAAAGAATGACCAGATTCACCGGTGTGCGGAAATCTTTGGACTGGACGAAGAAAAACTGCGAAATCTGATGAAGCTGGGACTGAATGAAAAAAACATCCGGGAGTTCGGTCGGTTTGATGAGCTGAAAAAGACGGTGGATAAGTCGAAAGCAAAGGCATTTTTTGAGAAAAAAGAAAAATGCAGGCTGATTCCTCCGAAAGTAAATATGAAAACAGATCAGTTTTTACGCTCCTTTATTATCAAAGGCGGCTTCGATCTGGAAAATTTATAGTTGTATCGACGTTCTTTGCCAACGCGCGCCGCTCTGGAAAAAGTGGAGGAACGCGAGCAATGTTAAGTGAAATGAAAGAAGACTTGGCCATTCAAGTATGACAACAACGCAGAAGACATACCTGCATATTATTCAGGAACTGGAAAATAAGGATATTGACCTTGTCATGAGATCTTTGTCCAGTCTGAACTAAAACGAAAAAGAAACAGATCCCGGCTGCGCTGGCAGGGAGCGAACCATTTGCAAACAGTGCGGATCTATAGTAAAATGAAAACAGGCATGAAAACGACCCGGCGCAAGAATCCCGCCGGTTCAGATAGGAGCAGCAGGAAATGGATTTATACAGAATTATCCTTGTGGATGACGAGGAAGAAGTGCGAAAGAGCATTATCCGAAAGATCGACTGGCAGTCGGTAGGCTTTACCGTGGTCGGTGATGCGGAGAACGGGGAGGACGCTTTGGAGAAGATCGAGAATCTGGAGCCGGACGTTGTCCTCACGGATATCCGGATGCCATATATGGATGGTCTTACGCTTGCGGAGAAGATCCGCCAGAAATATCCGTCGATGAAGATTGTGATCTTTTCCGGATATGACGATTTCGAGTACGCGAAGCGGGCGATCAAGTTAAATGTGACGGAATATATCTTAAAGCCGGTGAATGTGGAGGAGCTGACGGCGATCTTAAAGAAGATCCAGGCGAGTCTCGACGAGGAGATTGAGCAGAAGCGGGACGTGAGTCTTCTGCGGGAAAATTACAAGCGCAGTCTGCCGATCCTCAGGGAGCAGTTTTTAAAGGATCTTGTGAGCCGACAGATGGATGAGATGACGGTGGCGGAGCGCCTGGAACAGTATGATATCCCGCTGGCAGGTGCGAAAAAATGGATCTCGATCGCAGTCAAGGCGGAGCTTTCGGCTGTCTCCGGCGAGGTGATCCTGCCGCTTCATGAAGAGCGGGACCTGATCCCGATCTCCGTGATGCAGATCCTGGAGGAAAATCTGAAAAATTACTGCCGCTTTTCCCTGTTTTCATTCTCGGGGGCGGCGGATGCGGAGATCGCAGGGATCGTCGCGGTGGATGAGACAAACTCCCAGACCGGACTGATCGATATCCTGAGCGACATCTGCAAGGAGATCCGGAAGATCTTAATGATTCCGGTCACGATCGGGATCGGTCACAGCCGGACGGAGCTTGGACTGATCTGTGAATCTTTCCAGTCAGCACTCGACGCGCTTGGATATCGCGCGATCGTCGGTGTCGGCAGTACGATCTATATCAACGACGTGGAGCCGATGAACACCGGAAAACTTCAGTTCACTTCGGAAGATGAGTCAGCACTGATCCAGGCAGTCAAATTCGGGCCGGAGGAAAAGATCCGGGAAGTGACCGCGCGGATCATCGGACGGATGTCGGACGCGAAGGTTCACGCGAGACAATACCAGACTTACATCCTGAGCGTCGCAAACTGCCTGGTCCAGCTGATCCAGCAGTATGATCTGGAGATGGACGAGCTTTTTGCTGACTCAAAGGTGGGGGCGGATCCGTTTACGATCATCCACCAGGTCATGAACCGGGAGACGTTCTCAAAATGGCTCCTCGGGGCAGCGTTAAAGATCAACGGCGCGATGAATAAGGAGCGCGACAACACGACGAGACAGAGCATGGAACGCGCCAAGCAGTATATTATGGAAAATTATCAGGATCCGGATCTCTCGGTCGAACAGATCTGCCGGATCCTTCATATGAGCCCGGCGTATTTTTCAACGATGTTCAAGAAGGCAACCGGGCAGACGTACATCGGATATCTGACGGACGTCCGCCTCAATAAGGCGGTGGAGCTTCTGAACATGACGGATGACAAGACATATGTGATCGCCGCGAAGGTCGGATATCAGGAGCAGAATTACTTCAGTTACGTTTTTAAAAAGAAATTCGGCGTCTCACCGACAAAATTCAGGGGAAGCAGACCCGGAAATTAAAGGGCGGTGAATAAAAACAGGGGAGAGCAGTATGAAACCAGAAAACGAGAACGGATTTCTGAAACGGACCAGCATCCGCTATATGATCTTCGTGTACTTTACGGTGACGGCACTTGCGGCCAGCATCTTTATCGGACTGTCATTGTACAGCCGGATGTCAAAACAGATGTCCGACACGATGCAGGAGGAAAATCAGATCCTGATCGACCAGGTGAACCGCTCGGTGGATGTGTGGCTCCGCGGCATCATGAAGCTTTCCGATTCCCTGTATTACGACGTGATCAAAAATGCGGATCTGGAGAACGAGCGCGTCAACCGGGAGATGATGCTGCTCTACGACAATAACCAGGACAATGTGGAGAATATCGCCCTGTTTTCCAGAAGCGGGGAGCTTCTGGAGGCAGTTCCCGCTTCCCGCCTGAAGACCGGTGTGGATCCGACGGAGGAATCGTGGTTCCGGGCGGCACTGAGTAAGACGGAGAACCTTCATTTTTCGGTTCCCCACGTCCAGCGGGTCTTTGATGTGAGCGAAAACCAGTACCGCTGGGTGATCTCGGCGGCCCGCGTGGTCGAGATCACGGAGGGTTCCTCCACGGAACAGGGCGTACTTTTGATCGATATCCGCTATGACAGTCTGGAACAGCTGTTTGATGAGATCACGCTCGGGAACGGCGGCTATGTCTATCTCATGGGAACGGACGGAGAGCTGATCTACCATCCGGAAGCCCAGCTTTTGTATTCCGGGCTGGAAGAGGAAAACTTCAAGGCGGCGGCCGGCTACCGCGACGGGATCCACGAGGAGATGTTCCAGGGGAAAAAGCGGGCGGTGACTGTCAAGACGGTCGGATACACCGGATGGAAGATCATCGGGGCGGCGCCGATGGGCGGAGTCACCCTGAATGCGTTGAAGACGCGTCTTCTGATCACGTTTATCGTGGTATTTGTTGCCTTCCTTCTCGCAGTGATCAACGCCTATATCTCCACGAGAATCACGACCCCAATCGAAGCGCTGGAGAAGTCCGTGAACGAGATCGAGGCGGGAAACCTGAATGCGGATGTCTATGTGGGCGGCTCCTATGAGATCCGCCATCTCGGCACATCCATTCAGAACATGGCGACCCAGATCCGGCGGCTGATGGATGACATCGTCGCGGAGCATGAATCAAAGCGAAAGAATGAGTTCGACGTCCTACAGTCCCAGATCAACCCGCACTTCCTTTACAATACGCTGGACATCATCGTCTGGATGATCGAGAATGAAAAACAGGCGGACGCTGTGAAGGTCGTGACGGCGCTGGCGAGATTCTTCCGGATCAGCCTGAGCCGTGGAAAGAGCATCATCACCGTCCGGGATGAGATCGAACATGTGAGAAATTATCTGACGATCCAGCATATGCGCTTTAAAAATCGCTTTACCTACGGGATCGAGGCGGATGAGTCGGTTATGGAACTTGCGAGTGTAAAGCTGATCCTTCAGCCGCTTGTGGAAAATGCGATCTATCACGGCATGGAGTTCATGGACGGGGATGGGGAGATCCGGATCCATGTATACCGGGATGGCGATGACCTTTATATGAAGGTCTCTGACAACGGACTCGGAATGACGAAGGAGCAGATCGAAAACATGTTCTCCGACAAAAAACATGTGGCCTCAAAGAGCGGCTCCGGGATCGGCGTCCGGAATGTCAATGAAAGGATCCGCCTGTATTTTGGATCGGATTACGGTCTCTCGATCGAGTCGGAGCTTGACGAGGGGACGACCGTGACGATCCACATGAAGGCGATCCCTTACTCGGAGACGGCAGAGGGGGAAAAGATCAATGTCAAATAAAGAAAGGATCGGCTGGTGTGCCGGAGTGATTCTGCTGGTGATCCTGTATCTGCTGTCCTCGACGGATCTGATCATCAAGGAGAAAAAAAAGGAGATCTTCCGGGTGTCTGTGATCGTCGACCAGGTGAACGACAATTATTACGGAAATTTCCGCGAAGGCATGAACATGGCGGAAAAAAAGTATCAGGCGGATGTGAATTTTATCACGCTGTATGCAGAAAATGATGAAAAACAGCAGGATGAACTCATCGTACGTGAAGTGAAGGACGGAACGAACGCGATCATCCTCGCCCCGGTGCGGGAAGATCACGCGGTCATGCAGCTGGATGAAATTTCGCCTGGCTGCCCGGTGATCTTTCTCGGCGCTTCGACGATCAGCAGTTCGGTTGCATGTTCGATCTCGGTGGACCGCTACGAGATGGGGCGGAGCCTCGGCGAGAAGATCGTGGAAAATGAGACACCGGAGATTCCGGTCTGTCTGTTTACGGAAGGACTTTCCTACACGGGAAATACCGATACATATGACGGACTTCGTTCTGTGCTCGACCAGGCCGGCTTTTCAGTCAGTCTGATCGAGAAGAGAAATGAGGACACTTACCGGAAAACGATCGAGGGGACCGTGTACCCGGAAAACGGAAAATTTATGGCAGTCGGCATGGATGTAGGCGCACTGTCGGATCTCGCGGATATTCTGGAGGGAAGCGGCGTGTACCGGGAACATGTAACAGCGCTTTACGGGATCGGAAGTACGACAAAACTGTTAAACCAGATGGACAAGGGGATCGTTACCGGTCTGATGGCGTGGAACCGCTTTGATGAAGGATTCTTAAGCGTGGAAAAAGCCGTACAGGCGGCAGGCGGAGAGTGGAATGAGAAACAGATCACACTGACGCCGGAATATATCGATGATGGGATCTTAAAGAGCGGGACCTATGAGAAACTGCTGTATCCGATGGAATAGGAGGATGCCAGAATGAAAAAGAACAGATTTCCGGTCATGATGATCGCGCTTGCGGCGGCAGCACTGCTTGGGATCACCGTGTGGCGGGCCGCTCTGGAAAACGGTGCGCAGGAAGAAAAAAAGACTTCTCTCCGGATCGGGGTTCTCCTGTACCGCGGGGATGATACGTTTATCGGGACACTCCGGAGTTCCATGGAGCAGGCTGCAAAGGAGTATGAACAGGAGACGGGGATCCGGGTAACCCTGGATGTCCGGGATGCGAAGAGAAACCAGATGACCCAGAACAGCCAGGCGGAGCGGATGATCGGCTTAAACTGTGATGTGCTCTGTGTGAACATGGTTGACCGCTCGGCAGCTTCCGGTGTCATCGACAAAGCGATGGAGGCGGATATCCCGATCGTGTTCTTCAACCGGGAACCTGTGTCGGAGGATATGAAGCGCTGGGAAAAACTCTATTATGTTGGGGCGGATGCGAAAGAGTCGGCGGTCCTTGAGGGGCAGATCCTCGTTGATGCCTACCGGAAGAATCCGGCATCCCTTGACCGGAATGGGGACGGGGTCGTCTCATACGTCCTTCTTGAGGGGGAGACGAACCACCAGGATTCCCTGATCCGGACGGAGTGGTCGGTCCAGACCTTAAAGGACGGCGGTGTCCCGATCCGGAGGATCACGAGCGGGATCGCGAACTGGGAGAGAAACCAGGCGTCTGCACTCATGGAAGAATGGCTTTCCGATTACGGGGATGAGATCGAACTTGTGATCTGCAACAACGATGATATGGCGCTCGGGGCGATCGATGCGATCGAGCGGGAGGGGATCATGGCCGGGACGATCAAACTCGTCGGGATCGACGGGACTCCGGCCGGTCAGGAGGCATTCCGCGAGGGAAAACTTTTCGGAACGGTGGAATCGGACAGGGAGGCTTATGCGAAGCGGATCTTTGACACGGCGGAGGAACTGGCGATGGGAAAAGAGGTCACACAGGAAAAATACTTCTGGTGCCCGCAGCATATGGTCGCAAACTGATCCGGATCCATTTGTAAAAGTTGATGGAAAAGCAGCCCTGGATCCGGGACTGGTAGTGCCAATTAAGCGTTTTTCTGCCGTGGTATGACAAAAAATTGTGGTTTTTTTACATAAATCAAAGAATTTCAATAATTTATCATAAAAAAAAGTATGGAAAAATGCACAAAGACAAGCTATAATTAACTTGTCGTTAAGGGAAAATGCCTAAACGGTCAAAATTATTTTTTGAATGGGAGGATTCAAAAACATGAGAATGACAAAGAAAGTAACAGCAATGGCACTGGCTTCCATGATGGCCCTGTCTTTAGCAGGATGCGGAAGCTCTTCCACAACAGCAACAACAGCAGCAGCTACTGAGGCAGCGACAACCGCAGCTGCAGCAGCATCCGAAGCAGCAACAACAGCAGCAGAGGCAGCAGGAACCACAGATGTAGCAGACAAGAAAGTCGGCATCAGTATCTACAAGTTTGATGATAACTTCATGACTCTTTACAGAACAGAGTTAGTTCGCTACTTAACCGAAGACCTTGGATTCAAGGCTGAGAACGTAGTCGTTCAGGATGGTAAGGGCGATCAGGCAGAGCAGACAAACCAGATCCAGAACTTCATCACTCAGAAATATGATGTTCTGATCTTAAACCTTGTACAGGCTTCTTCCGCACCGGAGATCACAGATATGTGTAAAGAAGCTGGTATCCCGGTTGTTTACATCAACCGTGAGCCGGACGCAACAGAAGAAGAGAGATGGGAATCTGAAGGTCTTAACGCTACATACGTAGGATGTGACGCAAGACAGTCCGGTACATATCAGGGCGAAGAGATCCTTGAGACTGCAAACAAGGGCGATATCAACGGCGACGGCAAAGTTTCCTACATCATGATCCAGGGTGACCCGGAGAACGTAGATGCTCAGTACAGAACAGAGTTCTCTGTTAAGGCTCTTACAGACGCAGGAATGGAAGTTGAGGAGCTCTTAAAACAGCGTGGTGACTGGGATCAGGCTAAGGCTCAGCAGATCGCACAGGACGCTTTAAACCAGTACGGCGACAAGATCGAGGTTATCTTCTGCAACAACGATGCTATGGCACTTGGTGCATTACAGGCAATCGAGGCAGCAGGACGTAAAGTTAACGAGGATATCTACCTTGTAGGCGTTGACGCTCTGACAGAGGCTGTTCAGAACGTAATCGATGGCAAGCAGACAGGTACTGTATTCAACAACCACTTCGCACAGGCTCAGGCTGCAAGCGATATCGCTGTTAAGTTCTTAAACGGCGAGAAGGTTGATGCTGTCAACATGGTCAACTACGAAAAGGTTACTCAGGATAACGCTCAGGAAATCCTTGATATGTTAAAGTAATTGATACTGTAACAAATGAGAACCGGGTGTGTCTGGCACACCCGGTTCTCTGAACTTAAAACTTAAAAAATATGCCACCCGGAGATGCGGGGGAGTGTATCTGAAAGGAGTTTTGGGATGGCAGAACAGTACAGACTCGAAATGAGAGGAGTCAAAAAAACCTTCCCAGGTGTTAAGGCACTTGACGGAGTAAATTTACGGGTTCGCCCCGGAACGGTCCACGCACTGATGGGAGAAAACGGTGCCGGTAAATCGACACTGATGAAATGTCTTTTCGGAATTTACAAAATGGATGAAGGCGAAGTTTATATTGACGGTGTAAAGACCGAAATCGCAAACCCGGACGACGCGCTTCACAAAGGACTTGCCATGGTTCATCAGGAGCTTCAGCCGATTCCTGAGCGCTCCATCGCTGAGAATATGTATCTTGGACGGTATCCGATGAAAAAATACGGACCGGTCAAGGTCGTTGATCATGCGACGATGAACAAAGAAGCTGAGAAATGGCTTCGGGACGTTAAGATGGACTTTAACCCGAAAGCAAAGCTCGGCACATTATCAATCGGACAGATGCAGTCAGTAGAGATCGCAAAAGCGGTCAGCCAGAGCGCAAACCTTGTAATTCTGGATGAGCCGACGTCCTCCCTGACTGATAACGAGGTAGAGGCATTATTCCGGATCATCAGAGATCTGAAATCCAGAGGTGTTTCTATGATATATATCAGCCACAAGATGGCTGAGATCCGCCAGATCTCCGACGATATCACCATCATGCGAGACGGTACATACGTTGGAAGCTGGGCAATTGATGATATCTCCGACGAGGAGATCGTAAAACAGATGGTTGGACGTGAGTTAAATAACGTTTATCCGCCGAAGGGAGATTACCGGACGGATGAGACTGTCCTCAAGGTCAGCCACCTGACAAGTATCTTACCGAACTCCTTTAAAGACTGCTCTTTTGAGTTAAAGAGGGGAGAGATCTTAGGCTTCGGCGGCCTAGTCGGAGCACAGAGAACAGAACTTATGGAAGCAATCTTCGGAATGCGCCACATTGAGAGCGGTACCGTCGAGATCCTTGGAAAAGAGGCACATATTAAACGACCGCAGGATGCGATCAACAGCTCTGTAGGAATGATCACAGAGGATCGTCGCGGAACCGGTATCTTTGGATGCTTGAGCATTGATGATAATACAGCGATCGCTTCCTATAAGCATTATACCCATATGGGTAAGATCAACAAGAAAGAAGTCGATGATGTCGTAAAAGACAGCATCGCGAAATTAAAGATCAAAACACCGAGCGGAAAGACGCTGATCCAGTCTCTCTCCGGTGGTAACCAGCAGAAGGTAATTATCGCAAGATGGCTTGCGAACAATCCTGATATCCTGATCATGGATGAACCGACCAGAGGTATTGACGTCGGTGCCAAATATGAGATCTACCAGATCATGATCGATCTCGTAAAACAGGGCAAATCCATCATTATGATCTCGTCGGAAATGCCGGAGTTGATCGGTATGTCCAACCGAATCATCGTAATGTGCAACGGTCACATCACCGGTGAGGTGGAAGGAGAAGACGCAACTCAGGAGAAGATCATGTCCTTTGCCACAAAATTCACTTTAAGCGGCAAGGAAAACAAGTAGATTACAGGGAGGTTCAGTCATGACAGCGAAAAAAGTAAGTGCAAAAGATTTCCTTATCAATAATGGAATCATCGTCGTTCTTTTATTACTTGCAGTATTTACTGCGATCAAGCAGCCTACATTCTTTTCACGCGGCAACTTAATCAACATCGCATTAAACGTAGCTCCGCGATTCATCATCGCCTGCGGTGTATCCGGATGCTTAATTACAAAAGGTACAGACCTTTCCGCAGGACGTATGGTTGGTCTTTCTGCCTGCTTAGCAGGTACCTTGCTTCAGAAGCCGGATTACAGCGGCAAGTTCTTCCAGAACCTTCCGGATTTCGGAAATGCCTGGGGTTTATGGGTTCTCGCGGTTCTTCTGATCTGTGTGGCAATTTGCTGTATCTTTGGTTTCATCAATGGTATCGTAATTTCTTATTTACAGGTTCCGGCCTTCATCGGAACACTTGGTATGCAGCTGATTGTTTACGGTGTCTGCCTTGTTTACACGAACGCGACTCCGATCGGTGGATATCACAGCGCGTACACAGCAGTAGCAAAAGGAAAACTCTTTGGCGCGATCCCGTGCCTGTTCTTAATCGCCCTTGCGGTTGGTCTTGTTATGTGGTTCATCTATAACATGACTCCTCATGGAAAATATATGTATGCGATCGGCGGCAACGAGCAGTCCGCAGAGGTTTCCGGTGTAAACACAAAGAAGACAAAGATCATCATCTACATGACAGCGGCAGCTCTTTACGCACTGGGCGGCTTCCTTGTAGGAGCAAAATCCGGTGGTTCTTTCGTCAACATGGGCCAGGGCTGGGAGCTTGAGGCTATCGCAGCCTGCACCATCGGTGGTGTATCCGTAAACGGTGGTATCGGACGTATCTCCGGTGTTCTCATCGGTGTTCTTGTATTCGAGATCTTAAAGACCTGCTTACAGTACCTTGGTGTTGATACAAACTATCAGTACATTGCACAGGGTATCGTTATCGTAGTTGCGATCGCACTCGATATCAGAAAGTACATTGCAAAGAAGTAATAAAGAAACTGTTGTCAGGCAGTTTGAGAGAACGGGCGGCGGATGAGTTCCGAAGCCCGTTCTTTGTTTACGCGAACAACGAGCCAAACTCCACGCTTGCGCGGGACCTTGGCGATTGTCGCGATAACAAGGGGAAACTCGCAAAGCGTGTTTTCACTTGTTGCTGTTGTGTGAATCCGGAAAAAGCTGGAGGTGAGAGGATGGAAGAAGAGATGGAGAAGACGGGGGAGGCTGAAACTGTGGCTGAGGCCGCCAAAGAGGCTGTGGAGACCTTGAATGAAAAGAGCCTGGAAGAACTCGCTGAAGAAAATAAACGGCTTCAGGAGGAGAATGAGAGGCTGAAAAACAGATCCATCAAGGAGCGCATGTACGATAAGATCAACGTGTCGGTCCGGACAATCGATATCTTTATCGGGTGCATGTGCGTGTTGTTTGTGGCAGTCGTGGTGATGGGAATGCTGAAATAGAAGAGTGCAGATCCGGGCGAAGAAGCGGGGGCTGCGTGAAAAAAGTCCGGACCGTGAAAGATATATGCCTGAAACCAGACGAAGGTGTGAAAATATGATCGGGCATAAGAAAAAGCTCTGAAGAACAATGTGAAAAGGTTCTTCAGAGCTTTTTAATGATTAGGGGGAAATCCAGATGGAATTTCCTGCTTTATTTTTTGTACAGGATCCGGATGGAATTCAATACGCAGAGGATCGCCACTCCTGTATCGGCGAACACGGCGAGCCACATGGAGGCGATTCCCATGAGTCCCAGTACCATGACGAGTGCCTTTACTGCGAGTGCGAACACAACGTTCTGGTTGGAGATCGCGCCGGTGCTCTTTGCGATCCTGATCGCGGTCGGGATCGCATCCATACTGGAAGTCATAAATACGACATCAGCAGCTTCGATCGCGGCATCCGCACCACTGCCCATCGCAGCTCCGACGTCGGCGCCTGCGAGAACCGGTGCGTCATTGATCCCATCGCCGACGAACATCGCGCTGCCGCTCTCGGCGCGGAGTTTCTGCAGGATTTCCAGTTTGTCGGCAGGGAGAAGCTTTGCATAAACATGGTCGATCCCGACAGCATCCGCAACAGCTTCGGCAGCGGCTTCCCCGTCACCGGTGAGCATTGCGGAGCGGATCCCCATGGATTTTAATGTCCTGATCGCATCCTTTGCCTCCGGCTTGATCGTGTCGGAGATCTGGATCGTTCCGGCGAAAGTACCATTGATCGCTACATAAACGGTGGTGACGGCTCCGTTTTCATCGTAAGTACCGCAGTCCACGTTGAACTCGGTCAGGAGCTTTCTGTTTCCGCAGAGGACATCTCCACAGGAAAGTCTGGCATGAATGCCCTTTCCGGAAATCTCTTCAAGCTGTGCCGGGTTTTCGAGGCTCAGATCCTGCTCTTTTGCTGCGAGAAGGATGCTTGTGCCGATCGGGTGGGTGGAAGCGGTCTCACATGCAGCTGCAGCCTGAAGGACTTCGGCTGCTGTGTAATTTGCGGAAGGAACAATGTCCTGGACAATGAAATTGCCCTTTGTGATGGTTCCTGTCTTATCCATGACGACGGTCTTTACATTTTTCAGTGTTTCCAGGGCGATCCCGCCTTTAAAGAGGATCCCTTTTCTGGATCCGGCGCCGATCCCGGAGAAGAATGCGAGCGGTACGCTTAAAACGAGGGCACATGGACAGCTGATTACCAGGAAGGTAAGCGCTGTGTAGATCCAGTGGGACCAGTTTCCGGTGATCAGGGACGGAATGATCGCGGTCGCTGCTGCGAGAGCAACGACGAACGGGGTGTATACCCGTGCAAATTTTGTGATAAAGCGTTCCGCCTGTGGCTTGCTGGCTGCAGCGTTCTCTACAGAATCCAGGATCCTTGTGACCATGGACTCGGAGAGCTCTTTTTCCACGCGCATCTTTAAGAGACCGGAGGTATTGACGCAGCCGGAGGTCAGGGTGCTTCCGACTGTTACGGATACCGGAACCGGCTCTCCGGTGATCGGGGAGGTATCGATGCGGCTCTCGCCCTCGACAACGACTCCGTCGAGAGGGATGCGGTCGCCGGGGCGGATCTGCACGATATTTCCAACGGCGGCAGAACCGGCCGGGATCTCCCGGACAGTGCCGTTCTCATCCAGAAGAACAGTCTCCGGGCGGAGATCGACGGCTTCCATGATCTGACTGCGGCTCTTCTCGACTGCGCGGTGCTCGAACGCTTCACCGACACGGTAGAAGAGCATAACGCCGACCGCCTCGCCGAATTCACCGATCGCGAACGCACCGATCGTTGCAACGCTCATCAAGAAGTTTTCGTCCATGACATGGCCGGACTTCATGTTCTTGAGTGCGGTGAGGAGGACTTCACGTCCGAGGATCAGATAGGCGATCACAAAACAGCCGATCGATACCGGCGGCATCGAATGGGAGAGAAGCTCACCGATGATAAATAAAGCAGCTCCGGCGAGCAGCTCCGGAATATCGTGGTCGTGTTTGTCGTCGTGGGTGTCGGAGGACGGCTTTCCTTCCTCACGGATCTCGATGACGGTTCCAGGTTCGATCTGATCAGCGATCTCCTGCATCTTCGGGAGAAGCTTTGTCCCCTCGGAAGAGTAGACACGGAGCTGTCTTGTCGCGAACGTCAGGATACAATCGTCGACTTCCGGGAGTTCCTGGATCTTTTTCTCGATCTTTGCGGAACAGTTCGCGCAGTCGATGTTTTTCATCACATAGACTGTGCAGACAGCCTTTGGATTCTTCGGGCGGACCTCGATGATGGTTCCGGGTTCGATCTGATCGGCGATCGCCTGCATTTTCGGGAGAAGTTTGGTGCCCTCGGAAGAGTAGACACGGAGCTGCCTTGTCGCAAACGTCAGGATACAGTCATCGACTTCCGGGAGTTCCTGGATCTTTTTTTCGATCTTTGCGGAACAGTTTGCACAGTCGATGTTTTTCATCACGTAGACGATGCACTCAGATTTCGGAGTGGAAGCGTGGTGGTGTTCCTCGTGACCTTCGTGATGCTCGCCGTGCTCATGTCCACAGCAATCGTCATCATCGTCATCATCGCAGCAGTGGTCCTCGCCATCGTGGTGATGGTGGTGTCCGCAGCCGCAGTGTTTGTGTTCATGGTGCTCGTCGTGATGCGCGTCATGATGCTCGCCGTGTTCGTGTCCACAGCAGTGGTCCTCATCGTGGTGATGATGGTGTCCGCAGCAGCATTCTTCAGCTTCATGCTCATCCGGTTCCTGCTTGGTTCTTTCTAATTCATCCATAGAGTCGGCCTCCTAAGAATTATATTTGCAATCTATTTATACATAAACATATGAACCATCGTTCATATGTTTAATATAATACAGTCCGTCGGGAAATGCAAGGTTGTTTTCAGTATTGCCCAAAGAACTAATAAAATAAGGTTTTGCCGGGAAAACAGGATGAAAAAGAAGCAGAAAAGAGAAAAACAAAAAGAAAGGCTGTCCGCAGAAACAAACAGCGGACAGCTTTAAACATGCAGAAGTATGAGACTTAGATAACTCCGAACATCCGGTCCTCGATCAGATGGATCCCATGAAGGAAACACTCGCAGACCGGAGTCTCAACGCCGAGTTCTTTCCCGAGACGTACAACGGTACCGGCAAACATATCGACTTCCGTATGCTTTCCGGTTTCCAGATCCTGGAGTGTGGACGGCTTATTTTCATATGGAAGACGTCCGATCGTGTGCTCCTGGCGGTCGATCTCGTTCTGACCAATGTCGATTCCAAGTTTATTGGCGACATGGATCACTTCCCACATGGCTTTGTGACGGAAATAATTGGCGTCATCGCTCTTCTGGAAAGCGCCGAATGGAACGCCGAACATCGCACAGGTCATATTTTCGGCGACATTGCACATGAATTTGAACCAGATGCCTTTTAACATGTCTGCATCGACCTTATAGTCGATCCCGCAGAGATCGAACAGATTCTTTACTGCGAGAACATTCTCGGAATAGTGTTCCGGATCATTCTTCAGATCCCCGAAGTGGATCGAACCCTTGTGAGGATCGAACTCTGTCTTTCCGTCCTTCATGACAATGCTGATCCGCATGTAGGAATACAGGACATGTTCTTCTCCATAGACAGCTGCAACCTGCTTTTCACTCTCGACGCCGTTTAATACGGAGAGGATGATTGTGTCCTTTCCGACCTGATTTCTGATATCTTTGATCGCCTGCTCCAGATCATATCCTTTTACCGCGATGATGACGAGATCTGCCGGATCTCCCTCTACATCCGGGGTGATGATCGGAAATCGATAATTGATCGTGTTGACGGTCACACCTTTTCGCTCCAGGCGCTCTTTTCTCGCACCATCCGCGAGGATCCGGAAATCAGCCCCAAGTTTTTCTGAAATACGCGGCGCAAAAAATACCCCCATCGCGCCGAGACCGATCAACGTCACCTTCTTTATGTCCTTCATAATACCTTTTATCCTCCTTATTTTGCCCCCTCTCCGCAGAGACGGGAGAAACTGCCGGAAACTGCCGGAAATGGCAGGCGGCAGACACTGTTTCCTCTTATTGTATAGTAAGTCGGGGAGAGTGTCAACGAATTACGGATTTTCAGACCAGAAAATCCACAGCGAAAAGTATCCTGCGGAATTTTCGGAGTGGAAAATTCTTACAAAATAATAGTATAAAAATTCCACAAGATGGAATATCAGGGGAAATCCTCCTTGTCTTGACGGAAAAAAGGTGATATGATGGAAAAGTATGGAGAAAAATTCAATAAAGCGGAGAGGATCCGGTCACTGCGGCGCCTTTCAGAAGCTTTTTGTGGGAGAACACATATGATGGAAATCACGAGAGAAGACAGGCGGTCGGTGATCGATCACTGTTATCTGGCTTATTTTATCAGCGGAATGGTCATCCTGATCTTCGGAGTCATCCTGCCAAACCTGATCGAAGAGAGAAACCTGAGCTTTACGGCGGCGGGCGGTCTGCTGTCGTTCCTGGCGATCGGAAACTTATGTTCCAGCCTGGTCTACCCGGTATTTTGCGGGATGATGTCCCAGAAGATGGCTGTCGTGGTCCTCGCGATCCCGTATCCGGTCTGCCTGCTTTTATTTACATTCGGACTTCCGGTCCCGGTTCTCTATGTGATGATCTTTCTCATCGGTATTACAAAGGGAATGATCACGATCATCAATAACCACGCGATCCGTCAGGTGACGGGGAGCTCCAACAAATATTTAAACCTGCTCCACATGTGGTATGCGGTGGGCGCGTTCCTGTCCCCGTTTGTCACCATGATCCTTATGGGTGCGGGGATGAACTGGAAGACGATCTTACAGCTTCTTGCAGTCCTCACGGTTCTCATCGTTGTTTCTTATGCGACGATGGATTACCGCAAGATCGAAAAGGAAGAAAAGAAACCGGCAGGAGAGGAGAATGGTCCGGCATCAGGACAGAAGGACAAGCTCTGGTTCTTAAAAAATACAGGATTTCTCCTGGCAGTCGGCGCACTGTTCTTCTATATGGGACTTGAAAACTCCGTAAACGGGTGGTTTGTTACCTATTTAAAGAGCACCGGATTTATGTCCGCAAGTCTCGCGACCGTTATGGTGTCTGTAACCTGGATCATGATCATGATCGGCAGGATCGTGATCGCTTCGATCTCGAAGAATGTGCCGCCGGCAAAGATCCTGGCTGTGATCTCCGTTCTTCAGTTTGCCTCGGTGCTGATCCTTGTATTCGCAGGCAATACGGCGATGGCGGTGGCAGCCCTGGTTCTTCTCGGTCTTGGCATGGCGGGCGCATTCCCGACAACGACGGCCTTTACCGGCGATCTCATGGGAAATTCCCCGCTTGGAATGTCGGTGTTTACGGGGATCGGTTCCCTAGGCGGGATCCTGACCCCGCAGGTGATCGGAGTCCTTGCGGACAGGCTGGGCTTCCAGGCGGCGATCATGTTCCTGGTGCTGGACGCTTTCCTTCTGGCGCTTTTTGGCGTCGGAGCACTCCGGTACGCCGCGAAAAAAGTCAGATAGTCAGATAGGATGACAAAATTTGTCGTTCTGCATAGAATGCTGTCAGGGTCAGGAGTTCCGATGCTTTCTGTAGGTCTGTCTGCGGAGATAGGAGCGGACTTCTGACCACAATATCATATAAAAAGGGGTATAGAACATATGGATATTCGCTATTCCGCAAATCAGAGAGATGTAAAACGCTACACGACAGAAGAACTGAGAAATGAGTTCCTGATCCAGGATCTCTACCGCCCGGACGAGGTGGTATCTGTCTACTCTCATGTAGACCGCATGGTGACACTGGGCTGCATGCCGGTGAAAGAACATGTTTCCATCGAAAAAGGGATCGATTGCTGGAAAAACTTCGGGACTCATTACTTCCTTGAGCGCCGTGAGATCGGGATTTTCAACATCGGCGGTTCCGGATCGATCACAGCCGATGGGGTGGAGTACCATCTTGATTATAAAGACTGCCTTTACATCACAAAAGGTACGAAAGAAGTGATTTTTGCCAGCGACAATGAAAATGCTCCGGCAAAATTCTATATGGTGAGTGCGCCGGCCCACACATCTTACGAGACGAGACTCATCACCTTAAAGGATGCTGCGAAACGTCCGCTCGGTGACTCTAACACGTCCAATAAGAGAGTCATCAACCAGTTTATCCATCCGGACGTTTTAAAAACATGCCAGCTGTCCATGGGAATGACGGCCCTGGAACCGGGCAGTGTCTGGAACAGCATGCCGTGCCACACACATGAGCGCCGCATGGAGATTTATATGTATTTTGAAGTTCCGGAGAACCAGGTGGTCATGCATTTTATGGGTGAGCCGACGGAGACGAGACACATCGTCATGAAGAATGAGGAGGCGGTGATCAGCCCGTCATGGAGCATCCACTGCGGAGCCGGAACCTCCAACTACACCTTCATCTGGGCGATGGGCGGAGAGAACCAGGAGTTTGACGATATGGACACGATCACTCCTACAGATTTAAAATAAGATATCCTGAACGAAAGAACGGATGACGGCAGGATGATCGATACCTTATTATTTATAGAGAGAAAGGAAACAGACAAAATGGATAAGAAAAACATGTTTTCCCTGGAAGGAAAGATCGCTCTGGTAACAGGCGGGGCACACGGGATCGGTTTCGCGATCGCGGAGAGCTATGCGGAAGCGGGAGCGACCGTGGTGTTTAACTGCAGCAATGAGGAGTCCTTAAAGCGCGGACTTGCCGCATACAAAGAAAAAGGTATCGATGCCCACGGATATGTCTGCGACGTCACGGACGAGGAAGCGGTAAAGAAGATGATCGCTGACATCGAGGAGAAGATCGGCACTGTGGACATTCTTGTAAACAATGCGGGAATGATCCGGAGGATCCCGATGCATGAGATGAGTGCGGAAGAGTTCCGCAAGGTCATTGATGTCGACCTGAACGCACCGTTTATCATGGCGAAGGCGGTTCTCCCGTCGATGATGAAAAAGAGATCCGGCAAGATCATCAACATCTGCTCCATGATGTCCGAACTCGGAAGAGAGACTGTATCTGCATATGCGGCTGCAAAGGGCGGATTAAAGATGCTCACAAAGAACATCGCCTCCGAGTACGGAGAATACAACATCCAGTGCAACGGCATCGGACCTGGCTATATCGCGACATCCCAGACGGCGCCGTTAAGAGAGCGCCAGGCGGACGGCTCCCGTCACCCGTTTGACCAGTTCATCATCGCGAAGACACCGGCAGCGAGATGGGGGACTGTCGAGGACTTAAAGGGACCGGCGGTATTCCTCGCATCTGAGGCATCTGATTTCGTGAACGGACATATCCTCTACGTCGACGGCGGAATCCTTGCTTATATTGGAAAACAGCCGTAAATCGGGAACCATATCTGAGACTGTGACCGCCCGTCGATTCATGCATATCATGCAGGAGTTGACGGGCGGTTTTTGCAAACTCGCACGAGGCTGAAGACTGTCGCAAGCGAAGCACTCCGGCGCAGGAATGTGCCGAGACAGCAGTGAAAACGGAACGGTCAGGACTGGAAAACAGTACTAACAGAGTAGGTTTGTCAATATAAGGACATAAGCTGTACTTGTCTTTATATCACGTTGAATTAGTATATTTGATAAATTTTTTTCAATCGGCTTTGTTGACATTTGCGCAGAAAGCTGATATACTCAAATTACGATATTGTGAAAACTGCATAGAAACAATGTGTTTATGGGTGCTGATTTGTCAAGTACCCTTATGCGCTGAGAAAAATGTGGAATGCATTTCATAATACGGAATAACTAACCAACAAAAGTTTCTTAAATGAAACGAAACGAAGGAGGTGCGGTAAGTATATGTGGACAGGCGGTATGACCGTTGCGGATTCGATTGTCATTTCACTCGTTGGATTGTTAGTCGTTTTCTCAGCACTTGCAGTGCTCGCAGTTGCGGTTATTATTATCTCCAAGATCATCGGTGCTTTATTTAAGACCAGTGCGCCAAAGGCAGCTGCGGCAGTTGCAGCACCGGCTCCGGCCATCGATGAAGAATCCTATGCAGTGCTTCTCGCGGCAGTCAGTGAGGAAGCAAGATTGTCCGGGGAAGAGTTCCGTGTAGTAAGTATCAAGGAACTGTAAAAAAACCAAATGTAAAAGCAAAAGCAGCTATGCGAATATGAATCAGCTGCACGCAAAAAAGGAAAGGATGTATTAAAAGAAATGAAATACGTTGCAACATTAAACGGAAAAAAGTATGAAGTTGAGATCGAGAGAGTAGACGAGTACAGACCGCTTGACAGAGGCGCACAGGTAAGCGCACCGGCACCGATCCTCGCAGCAGCACCGGCACCGAAGGCAGCTCCGGCTCCGGCAGCAGCACCGGCACCGAAGGCAGCTCCGGCACCAGCACCGGCTCCGGCACCAGCACCGGCAGCAGCTCCGTCCGCAGGTGGACAGACAGTAGAAGCTCCGATGCCAGGTAAGATCCTTGACATCAAGGTTAAAGTCGGTGACGCAGTAAGCTACGGTCAGTGCGTAATCGTTATGGAAGCTATGAAGAT
The DNA here is from genome assembly GCF_018785365.1 of Clostridium sp. MCC344. Classification (NCBI taxonomy): domain Bacteria; kingdom Bacillati; phylum Bacillota; class Clostridia; order Eubacteriales; family Clostridiaceae; genus Clostridium; species Clostridium sp. MCC344. The sequence goes on from NZ_WQPQ01000024.1 coordinate 82,885, forward strand.
GGAAACAGAGATCGTTGCTCCGGCAGCAGGAACTGTTGCAGCTATCAATGTAAGCACAGGCGATTCCGTTGAGACAGGTGCAGTTCTGGTTACCTTAAACTAAGCGGGAGGTGCCACACGTGAATATACTTTCAGTTTTCTCGGAGCTCCTCGCTCAGTCAGGTTTCGCCGCAATCACCTGGCAGCAGGGCGTTATGCTCCTTGTATCCTTCGTTTTATTATATCTTGCAATCAAGAAGCAGTTCGAGCCGCTCCTTCTGCTCCCGATCGCATTCGGTATGTTCCTTGCGAACCTTCCGCTTGCAGGTCTTATGAATGAGGCAGATCACTGGTATCAGTCCGGTGTGTTAAGAATTATGTACATGGGCGTTAAGTCCAGCTTATTCCCGTGCCTGATCTTCATGGCAGTCGGCGCGATGACAGACTTCGGTCCGTTGATCGCGAATCCGGTCAGCCTGCTTCTTGGTGCAGCCGCTCAGTTCGGTATCTATGTTGCATTTACACTTGCAAATGCAACAGGACTTTTCACACCGGGTGAGTGTGCAGCGATCGGTATCATCGGCGGTGCTGATGGCCCGACCGCGATCTATATCGCAAATAACCTGGCTCCGGATCTTGTAGCTCCGATCGCCGTAGCCGCGTATTCTTACATGGCTCTGATCCCGCTGATCCAGCCGCCGATCATGAAGCTCCTTACAACAAAGAAAGAGCGTCAGATCGTTATGAAGCAGTTAAGAAAAGTCAGCAAAGTCGAGAAAGTCGTATTCCCGGTATTCGTTGTTCTGTTCTGCTCCCTGCTTCTTCCGTCCGTAGCACCGCTTCTTGGTATGCTGATGCTCGGTAACCTGTTCCGTGAGTCCGGCGTTACCGGAAGACTTTCCGATACTGCACAGAACGCACTCTGCAACATGGTTACAATCATGCTCGGTACAACCGTAGGTGCTACAGCAAATGGTGAGATCTTCCTTCGTGTCCAGACACTTGCCATCATCGCTATGGGTCTTCTTGCTTTCGCTTTCGCGACAGTCGGTGGTATCCTGCTTGGTAAAGTTCTCTGCGCGATCACAGGCGGTAAGATCAACCCGTTAATCGGTTCCGCAGGTGTATCTGCAGTTCCGATGGCAGCCCGTGTTTCTCAGACAGTTGGTGCGAAAGAGAACCCGACCAACTTCCTTCTGATGCACGCTATGGGCCCGAACGTAGCTGGCGTTATCGGTTCTGCAGTAGCAGCCGGTTACTTCATGCTGATGTTCAAATCTTGATAAAATCCATTCCAGAAATGGAATCGAAGTTGAAATTCGTTTCATAACATGGTATATTTTTACAGGAACTAAAAAGCAGTACAGGCCTGTCTGAGGAGAACAGGCAGGCCTTTTTACTGCAAATATAAATAAAGGAGGCTTTATTGTGGCTAATAAAGTTATGTCATTACACGATGCCGTAGAAAAGTACGTACAAGATAACGACGTACTCTGCCTCGGCGGATTCACAACAAACCGTAAACCGTATGCTGCTGTTTACGAGATCCTTCGTCAGGGTAAAACTGGTTTTGTAGGCTGGTCCGGACCGGCAGGTGGAGACTGGGATTCATTAATCGGTGAGGGTCGTGTAAGAGCTTACATCAACTGCTACACAGCAAACTCTGGTTATACAAACGTTGCGCGTCGTTTCCGTGCTGCAATCGAGAAAGGTGAGCTTACATACGAGGACTACTCTCAGGACGTTCTTATGTTACAGCTTCACGCAGCTTCTCTTGGTCTTCCGTATCTCCCGGTAAGAATGATGCAGGGTTCCGGCCTTGTTAAATTCTGGGGCATCAGCGAAGAGAAGAGAAAAACAATGGAAGGCGTTGACAACCTCAAATGCGTAGATATCGAGAACCCGTTTGAGCCGGGCGAGAAACTTCTTGCTGTTCCGGTTCCGAAGCTTGACTGCGCGATCATCCATGTACAGCAGGCATCTCCGGATGGAACCTGCATTATCGATGGTGATGAGTTCCACGATGTTGATATCGCTATCGCTGCAAAACGCACGATCGTTACATGCGAGGAGATCGTAAGTGACGAGTACATCCGCCGTGATCCTACAAAGACAAGAATCTTCGGCGAGTGCGTAGACGCTGTTGTTCGTGCTCCGTACGGTGCATGGCCGGCACAGTGCTATGGCTACTATGATGATGATGATAAGGGACTTAAGGAGTACGATAAGGCTTCCAAGTACCTTGATGCTGAGGATGCTAAGGCACAGCTCGCAAAGGCTGCTGCAAAGGCTGAGAAGGCTGCTGCTGCTAAACCGGAAGACGAGAAGCTTGCAAAGGCTGCAGAAGTTGCAAAACAGGCTGCAGAGGATGCTGCTAATGGCACAAAGATTCCGGAGACCTTCAAGGATTACCTCCAGAAATATGTATACGGCTGCAAGGATCAGGATGATCTTCTTAATGTCCTTGGCGGCGCTCGCCTCATGAACCTTAAGAATGAGCCGCATCTTGGCTATTCTACCAGACACTAATTGAGGGAGGGAAATTCAAAAATGGCTGATTATACAAAGTATACAAAGCAGGAAATGCAGGCTTATGCCATCGCAAAAAACATTAAAGAGAACCAGATCGTTATCGTTGGTACCGGTCTTCCGTTAATCGGTGCTTCCCTTGCGAAGCGTGTGGTTTGCCCGAGTTGCCACCCGATCGTAGAGAGCGGACTTATGGACTGCTCACCGGTAGAGGTACCGCGTTCCGTAGGTGATAACCGTTTCATGGCTCACTGTGCAGTACAGTGGCCGAACGTTCGTTTCGTAGGCTTCGAGGCAAATGAGTGGCTTCATGACGCTGACCGTATGATCGCTTTCATCGGCGGCGCTCAGATCGACCCGTACGGTAACGTAAACTCCACATGTATCTTCGGTAAGGGCGACTACGTTCAGCCGACAACCCGTTTCACAGGTTCCGGCGGAGCTAACGGTATCGCTACATTCTGCAACACCATCATCATGATGCAGCACCAGAAGAGAAGATTCATGGAGCATGTTGATTACATCACAAGCTGTGGCTGGATGGACGGCCCTGGCGGACGTGAGAGAGCAGGTCTTCCGGGCAACCGCGGACCGCAGATGGTAGTTACAGATCTTGGTATCATGAAGTTCGACGAAGAGACCAAGAGAATGTACCTTGCTTACTACTATCCATTCTCCTCTCCGGAAATGGTTCAGGAGAACACAGGTTTCGAGATCGATACCACAAGAGCTCAGCTTATGGAAGGTCCGGATCCGGAGATCATCCGCGTAATTCGTGAAGAGATCGACCCAGGTCAGGCATTCATCAAAGTTCCGAAGGAAACAAAGTAATCGAAACGATCATTTAAAATATAATCATGCCGCGGTCAGTGACTGGCAAAAACCGCTGACCGCAGCGATCGCGTATATATAAGGAGGAAGAACATGGGTTACTTTTCCATGCCGAAATATTTCCAGGAAATGCCTACTGTTGGTAAAGAGCTGGTAAATGTAAATGACGAGAACGCAAAAGAGATCAAAGCCGTAGAGGCTGACATCCATGAGTCCATCGAGAAAGCTCTTGCAGCTGGTATCACAACAGAAGAGAAGTTAAACGAGCGCGGACAGCTCTCCGCAATGCAGCGTATCAACGCTCTCATTGATGAGGGAACATGGTGCCCGTTAAACAGCCTTTACAACCCGGAAGGCAACAAGTTCGGTACAACAAACATTCTTAACGGACTTGGCCGTGTAAACGGAAAATGGGTTTACATCATCGCTTCCGATAACAAGAAGATGGCCGGCGCATGGGTACCGGGACAGGCAGACAACCTTCTGCGTGCTTCCGATGCAGCTAAGATGCTCCACCTTCCGCTCGTGTATCTGTTAAACTGCTCCGGCGTTGAGTTCCCGAACCAGGATAAGGTTTACCCGAACAGACGCGGCGGCGGTACACCGTTCTTCCGTAACGCTGAGTTAAACCAGCTTGGTGTTCCGGTTATCGTAGGTATCTACGGAACAAACCCGGCAGGCGGCGGATACCACAGCATTTCCCCGACAATCCTTATCGCACACAGCCAGGCAAACATGGCAGTAGGCGGCGCTGGTATTCTTTCCGGTATGAACCCGAAGGGATATATTGACGAAGAGTCTGCTGAGCAGATCATCGCAGCACAGATCGAAAACGGCAAGAAGCACGTTCCGGCTCCGGGTTCCGTTCCGGTTCACTACGACGAGACTGGTTTCTTCCGTGAAGTATATGAAAACGATTACGGCGTAATCGAGGGCATCAAGAAGTACGTTAGCTACCTTCCGGCATACAACCTCGAGTTCTTCCGTGTTGATGATCCGAAGGCACCGGCTCTTCCGGCAGAGGACCTTTACAGCATCATCCCGATGAACCAGAAACGTCCGTACGATATCTACGATGTAATCGGCCGTCTCTTCGACGGCAGTGAGTTCGCTGAGTACAAGAACGGTTACGGCCCGGAGGTTGTAACAGGTCTTGCTAAAGTAAACGGACTTCTCGTTGGTGTTGTAGCAAACGTTCAGGGTCTCCTTATGAACTATCCGGAGTACAAACAGAACTCTGTTGGTATCGGCGGAAAGTTATATCGTCAGGGCCTGATCAAGATGAACGAGTTCGTAACACTTTGCGCTCGTGACAGAATCCCGCTGATCTGGTTACAGGATACAACTGGTATCGATGTAGGTGATGACGCTGAGAAGGCTGAGCTTCTTGGTCTTGGTCAGTCTCTGATCTACTCCATCCAGAACTCCAAGCTTCCGTCCTTAGAGGTTACACTTCGTAAGGCATCCGCAGCTGCTCACTACGTACTTGGCGGACCGCAGGGCAACGATACAAACGTATTCTCCCTTGCAACAGGCGCTTCTGAGTACTATGTAATGCCGGGTGAGACAGCAGCAAACGCTATGTACTCCAGAAAACTTGTTAAGGCTAAGAAGGCCGGCGAGGATCTCCAGCCGATCATCGACAAGATGAACGACATGATCCAGATGTACCACGACAAGTCCCGTCCGAAATACTGCACAATCAAGGGTATGGCTGACGAGATCGTTGATCTTACAGAGATCCGTCCGTACATCCAGGCATTCACAGAGTCTGCTTACCAGAATCCGGAGTCTATCTGCCCGTTCCATCAGATGGTAACACCGCGTGCGATCCGTGAGTGGAACACATTTAAAAAAGCTTGATTCTGACTGAAGGATAGAGTAAAATGATACGTATCCAGGCCAGGGGAGTACTTTCTCTGGCCTGGATATACTGGTATAACAAAGCCAGTTTCATTTTACATTTTCAGTATACCCGGAGGTTATTATGAGTGCAATTTACACCCTGGGAATCGACGTAGGATCCACGGCATCCAAATGCATCATGCTGAAGGATGGCGAGGAGATCGTAGCGAAATCCCTGATCGATGTAGGTGCAGGTACCAGCGGCCCACAGCGCGCGATCGATGCAGTGCTGGAAAACGCAGGTATGAAAAAAGAGGATGTGGCTTTTACCCTGGCAACAGGATACGGTCGTAACTCTTTAATGAATTTTGCAGACAAACAGATGAGTGAGTTATCCTGCCACGCAAGGGGGGCTTACTTCCTGTTCCCTGACGTTCACACTGTCATTGATATCGGCGGTCAGGACGTTAAGGTTCTTCATATTGACAACGGTGCAATGACCAACTTCCAGATGAACGACAAGTGCGCTGCAGGAACCGGAAGATTCCTCGACGTAATGGCAGGCGTTCTTGAAGTAAAGGTCCAGGATCTTGGTCATCTTGATTCCCTCTCCAAAAAGAGAGTCGAGATCAGCTCCACATGTACCGTATTTGCGGAGAGCGAGGTTATCAGCCAGCTGTCGATGGGAACCGACAAATGTGATATTATCGCAGGTATCCACCGCTCCGTGGCTCACCGTGTCACTGGACTCGCACACCGGATCGGAGTGGTTCCGGCACTCGTCATGACTGGCGGTGTCGCACAGAACGACGGTGTTGTCAAAGCTCTTCAGAATGAGCTTGGATGTGAGATCCACAGATCTCCTCTGACACAGTATAACGGTGCGCTTGGTGCAGCCTTATATGCATATCAGGCAGCAAGCCGCCGCGCATAAGACAGTTTGATGTTTATCGTCCATGCAAATCTGCATGGATCGGTGAAACAGAATTAGGTTATGCAATTTTATGGCTGAAAAACAGCTGCGGGATTGTCCCACAGCCGCGGTCGGTCATGATTGATAAGAAATGGAGGATATTTATTATGGCAAAGCAGGTTAGCCCTGGTGTTCTTGCGCTGCGTAAAGTCGTAGATGACGTTCATAAAGACGCGCGCGAAGCCAAAAAGAGAGGCGAGTTAGTTGGTTGGTCTTCTTCCAAATTCCCGTGCGAGCTCGCAGCAGCATTTGATTTAAACGTTATGTACCCGGAGAACCAGGCAGCTGGTATCGCAGCAAACCGTTACGGTGAGCTTATGTGCCAGGCAGCTGAGGATATGGGTTACGATAACGATATCTGCGGTTATGCACGTATCAGCCTTGCATATGCAGCTGGTGTCCGTGTTGCTCGTAAGTTTGACCCGGAGACAGGTGAATACATCATCGATCCGAGCACAGGTAAGCCGTTAAAGGATGCTGACGGTAACGTAGTGATCGACGAGGCAACTGGCAAGCCGAAGAAAGATCCGAAGACTCAGACTCCGTATCTTGAGGTTGTAAACCTTCTTGAGCTTGAAAAACTTCCGGATGGACCGGATAAAGAGCGCCGCATCGCAGCAATCTCCCCGATCCGTCAGATGCAGATCCCGCAGCCGGATTTTGTTCTCTGCTGCAACAACATCTGTAACTGTATGACAAAGTGGTATGAGAACATCGCTCGTATGTGCAACATTCCGCTTATCATGATCGATATTCCGTACAACAACTCTGTTGATGTTGCTGATCAGAATGTTCGCTATGTTCGTGGACAGTTCGACAAGGCAATCAAGCAGTTAGAGGAGCTTACAGGCAAGAAGTTCGACGAGAAGAAGTTCGAGCATGCATGTGAGAACGCAAACCGTACAGCAAAGGCATGGTTAAAAGTCTGTGATTACTTACAGTACAAACCGGCTCCGTACAGTGGTTTCGACCTGTTCAACCATATGGCTGACGTTGTAACCGCACGTGCAAGAGTTGAGGCTGCTGAGGCATTTGAGCAGTTAGAAAAAGACCTTGACGAGACGATCGCTAAGGGCGAGACAACAACTCCGTTCCCGGAGAAATACCGTGTAATGTTCGAGGGTATTCCGTGCTGGCCGAAGCTTCCGGCACTGTTCAAACCGTTAAAGGCTAACGGCGTCAACGTAACAGCAGTTGTATACGCACCGGCATTCGGTTTCGTATATAATGGTCTGGATGAGATGGCACGTGCTTACTACAAAGCACCGAACTCTGTATGTATCGAGCAGGGTGTTGCATGGCGTGAAGGCATCTGCCGCGACAACAAGGTAGATGGCGTTCTCGTTCACTACAACAGAAGCTGTAAGCCGTGGTCCGGTTACATGGCTGAGATGCAGCGTCGCTTCACTAAGGATCTTGGCATCCCGTGCGCAGGATTCGATGGTGACCAGGCTGACCCGCGTAACTTCAATGCCGCTCAGTACGAGACTAGAGTACAGGGTCTTGTTGAGGCTATGGAAGCAAACATCCAGGCAAAGGAGGCTAAATAGACCATGAGTATCAACGCATTATTTGACGAATTTAAAGTAAAAGCTGCAACTCCGAAACAGCAGCTTGCTGAATATAAAGCACAAGGCAAGAAGGTCATCGGCGTTCTCCCGTACTACGCTCCGGAAGAGCTTGTATATGCTGCAGGCATGGTTCCGATGGGAATCTGGGGCTCCAACAACAAGACAATCAGCCGTGCAAAAGAGTATTGTGCAACCTTCTACTGCACAATCGCTCAGCTCGCACTTGAGATGCTTCTTGACGGAACTATGGATCAGTTAGACGGAATCATCACACCAACAATCTGTGATACATTACGTCCGATGAGCCAGAACTTCCGTGTTGCTATGGGCGACAAGATGAAAGTTATCTTCCTTGCTCATCCGCAGAACCGTTTCGAAGAGTTCGGACTTAAGTTCTGTGAGGAGGAGTACGCAAACGTTAAGGCTGACCTCGAGGAAGTATGTGGCCACGAGATCACCAACGATGCGATCCTTGACGCAATCAAGGTTTACAACAAGAGCCGTGCAGCCCGCCGTGAGTTCGTAAAACTCGCTAACGAGCACTGTGACGTTGTAACTCCTACAAAGCGTTCCGCAGTATTAAAGGCATTCTTCTTCATGGAGAAACCGGAATACACTGCAAAACTCGAAGAGTTAAACAAAGAGCTCGCAGCTCTTCCGGTATGTGACTGGAAGGGAACAAAGGTTGTTACATCTGGTATCATCGTTGACAACCCGAAGCTTCTTGAGATCTTCGAGAACAACAACATCGCGATCGCAGCTGATGATGTTGCTCATGAGAGCCGTTCCTTCCGTACAGACGTTCCGGAGGACGAGCAGGATGCTCTTAGAGCTCTTGCAAAACAGTTTGCAAACATGGACTACGATGTCCTTCTTTACGATCCGCAGTCTTCCAAGAACCGCCGTGGCGAGTTCGTAGCTGACATGGTTAAGAAGAGCGGCGCTCAGGGTCTTGTACTCTTCATGCAGCAGTTCTGCGATCCGGAGGAGATGGAGTATCCGTACCTCAAGAAAGCTCTCGACAACGCAGGTATCCCGCACATCAAGCTTGGTGTTGACCAGCAGATGAGAGACTTCGGACAGGCTGCAACTGCTATCGAGGCATTTGCGGATGTTCTTGAGATGAGAAAGTAAATAATTCATAATAAATAGGGGCAGGCGTTCCTGTTTCTTAGTGTTCACGCGGAGTCAGGCGAAAAACCGCCGTACCGAACATGATTTCCTTTTGGGGAGATCGTGGAGGTGCGGCGGTTTTTTCTGTTTTATGGGATGCTGTGTCATAGTGGCTCCGGGTACGCGCAGGACCGTCTCCTGCCCCGGATGCTGGTGGATTCCAGGGGCGGTTCCTCTAAGCTCCCGAAAGAATGCTAAGGGCGGAGAACAGGGGACACAACTCGCCTGCGGCTCAAACAAGTGTCCCCTGTCCTCCAACGCATTCTCCCGGGTAGCCAAGAGGAAGCCATGCCTCTGGAATCAGGCACCCGCGTCCGGAAATGGTCCTGTGCTGAGGGGCTGAGAGATAGGGAAAAGAGAAAAAGAGGTTCCGTGTTGGGGGATAGAGGAAGGCAAGCCTGCAGATATAAATTTAACAACACTTTGCAAGAATTCTCCCATCCTCTCTAGGTGGTGAGATGAATTGCCTTTTGGGAAAATCATGCAATATCTGGCATCTTAAAACTCAACTTAAATGAAAAACTAAATTCGTCCGCATGCCCTCAAGACATATGGAATTAACTCTTGCATTCTGGAATTTAGTATTGCATTTAACTATCTTAAAACTCACATATCTGTGCACATAAATGAAAACAAACGCAGAAGAACAAATGTTCTGAAACACATAGACAAACAAGTGTTCCTGTGTTATGATATAATCAGTCGAAAGTAAAAGGAAAGGCTGATTTTATGAGAAAATTGGACAGTAATGCGCATTCAGTATTTCTACTCTATTATCATTTGATTCTGGTTATAAAATACCGAAAAAAGATACTGACGGATCCTGTTTCTGATCGGGCCCGGGAGATTTTTGAATATATCGCTCCGAAGTATCATGTTACATTAGAGGAATGGAATCATGATCGGGATCATGTTCATATCATGTTCCGGGCCCATCCGAAATCGGAACTTAGCAAATTTATCAATGCGTATAAAAGTGCAAGCAGCCGATTGATAAAAAAAGAGTATCCGGAGATTCGGCAGAAGCTTTGGAAAGAAATGTTCTGGAGCCAGAGTTTTTGTCTGTTAAGTGCTGGAGGTGCACCCATTGAGGTTATCCGCCAGTACATAGAAACACAGGGAGAAAATAAGAGTGAACATCGTGTACCGTTTTCGGATCTACCCGAATAAATCTCAAAAAGAACTATTTGCAAGGACATTTGGCTGTGTGCGTTTCGTGTATAACCGGATGCTGGCAGAGAAGAAAGAATATTATGAGAAAACCGGAAAAATATTAAAGGTTACGCCTGCAAAATATAAGGCAGAGTTTCCGTGGCTGAAGGAGGTAGACAGCCTGGCCTTGTGTAATGCACAGCTGCATCTGCAGACAGCCTACAGGAACTTCTTTCGAGATTCTTCGGTTGGTTTCCCGAAGTTCAAGTCAAAAAAGAATCCGGTAAGAAGTTATACGACAAACTGCGTAAATGGAAATATTACTTTGCAGAATGCGAAACTGAAACTTCCGAAAGCAGGTTGGATCCGCATAAAACAGCATCGGAGCATCGATGATCGTTACATATTGAAGGGTGCCACCGTCAGCCAGGAAGCAGATGACAAGTATTATGTATCATTACTGTATGCGGCAGAAGAAGCGGAACATGAAATCAGGCCAGTAAAAACCGCAATCGGACTTGATTTTTCCATGAGCGAATTGTATGTAGATTCCCATGGAGCTCATGCAGATTATCCCCACTTTTTCCGAAAATCCCAGGAAAAACTTGCAAGGGAGCAGCGCAGGCTGAGTCATTGCGAAAAGGGGAGCAGCCGTTACATGAAGCAGAAAAAGAAAATAGCCAGACTCCATGCTCATATCGCACGTCAGCGGAAAGATTATCTACACAAGGAATCCAGAAAGATAACCAATTTTTACGATCTTGTGTGCATAGAATCTTTGAACATGAAAGAAATGAGCCAGGATTCAAGGTTCGGAACGAGTGTTCATGATAATGGATGGGGAATGTTTACTGAGTTTCTTTCCTACAAATTAGCACGTGCCGGTAAGAAACTGGTTCGTATTGATAAGTGGTATCCCAGTTCAAAAATCTGTAGCTGTTGCGGAAAACTCAAAAAGGAGTTGAAACTGGAAGACCGTATCTATAGATGCACCTGCGGAAATCAGATGAACCGTGATGAGAATGCAGCTATCAATATTTGCAGGGAAGGATTGAGAATATCGGGAGTTGAACTTGATACAGAAAGAAAAATTTCCTGATTTTCCCAAAAAACGTAGATTTTGTTCGGGACTGCGTAGATACGAAACAGTCCCGCTCATAATAACAGAACCGTGGGACACACGGGGATAGCTCGCCTATGCTTTGCCTAATAGGGCAATCGAACGAGAAGTCCCCACTTCAAGCGTTAGCTAAGTGGAGAGAGTATGTCACGTAAAGAACACTATCGGAAAATACTAAAATGTGGTATATTAGTTTGTAAAGATAATTACCGCGGCATAATATATGATTCTGAGAAAAAGGAACATTAATGCAAAATAAATGGAAAATTCAGAGAAAATAGTGTGTACAACTGTACAGATAAACATAAGTTTTAGCAGGGAGATGGAATCATGGGAAACACAAACTGGAATTACGTTATTGCTGCTGTGGAAGAGATGAATTTTACAAAGGCCGCAAAGCGACTGTATATTTCGCAGCAATCATTGAGTAATTATATTGCAAAATTGGAAAAACAGTTTGGAGTAGAGTTTTTTAACAGAAAGAATACGCTTACCCTGACAGCTGCAGGGGAAAGCCTGTACCGATATGCAAAATTTATCAAGATGGCGGTAGGAGAGTATGCGTCAGCACACAATGAGCATTTTATGGTGGATGAGCATTGGATCCAGTTGATGACAAGAGTGATGTGTATGGCAGCAGTAGCATTCCAGAATGAAAGCAGGGAAATACATGAATAATAAAAAAGAACGTATTGCAGATGTGATCGATCGCAGCAGGGATGAATTGTTTGAATTGTCAAAGAAGATCCATGATCATCCGGAACTTGGTTTTGAAGAGTTTCAGGCGGTGGAGGCAATTTCTTCGGTTCTGGAGCGTCACGGATTTCAGGTGCAAAAGGGGTATGGAGGTCTTCAGACTGCCTTTCGCGCAGATAAAGCGGGAAAAGGGAAGGGACCGAATGTTGCATTTCTGGCGGAATATGACGCACTCAGAGGCATTGGTCATGGCTGTGGTCATAATCTGATTGCCACCTGTTCGACGGGGGCATTTTTAGGACTTGCCTCCATGATGGCGGAATTAAACGGAAATGTTTGCCTGATCGGAACTCCGGCGGAGGAAGGAGGAGCTGGAAAGGTAAAACTTCTCAGAAATGGAGCATTTGACGATGTAGACTTCGCTTTGATGATGCATCCGTCATCCGGAGGAGCGAATCTGGTTGGCAGAGGCGGCAGGGCAGCATGTACGCTGACAATTAGTTTTACGGGAAAAGGAGCGCATTCCTCCGTGCCGAAGAATGGAATCAATGCGTTAAGTGCTGTTCTTCATGTGTTCCAGCAGATTGATCTTCTACGTCCGACATTCGATCCTCAGGACAACATCAATGGAATTATAACAAACGGTGGCAGCGCTGCAAATGTGATTCCTGCGCAGGCAGAATGTGAGTTCTGTGTCCGGGCGGATACGATGAAGAGGACGGAGGAACTGATTGAAATTTTAAAACGCTGTGTAGAAAATGCAGAAAAACTGACAGGAGCAAAGGCTTTGATTAATCTGGGCGATATCTATGCGGAACGATATCCAAATCAGCCGATGTGTCAGGCATTCAAGGATAATATGGAATTGATAGGAATTCACATGGAATGGCCGGATCCGAAAAAGCAATACGGTTCTTCGGACATCGGAAATGTATCAATCAAAATTCCGGCGATTCATGATTATCTGTCCATCACAGATGACAAAACAATTCAGGGTCATACAATAGAGTATGCAAATGCGGCAGGAAGCTTAGAGGCGCAGGAAATCTGCTTAAAAGGCGCAAAAGGACTTGCCATGACTGGATATGATATTTTGGTGGATCCTGATTTTCAGAAAAATATCCGCACATATCACGAAAAACAAATCCCCAATTTTTATAAAGAAAAATAATTTGGAGAATGTATTGGCACTGTTGTTTCTTTTTATGGAGCAACAGTGCTATTTATTGTGGCTTTTGTATAAGAAATATGATAAAATGGAAAAAAAGAGTGAATAGTAGAACTGAATATGAAAGGGATAAACAAAATTTGATCGAAATCAAAAGGGGGATTTCGGGGAGTGAAGGGAAAGAGAAACGTATGGGCGTTGTTCCTTGGAATTGCAGTTGCGGCGATGAGTGCGGCGGGCTGCAGCACAGGGGAGAGCAGCGGCCAGGGACCGGAGAAAGTGAGTGCGGAGAAGAGACTTACGGTGTATACTTCTCACAAGCAGGAGGTCTATGCGCCGATTATAAAGGAGTTTGAGGAGCGGACCGGAATCTGGGTAGAAGTGGTTCCCGGGGGAACGACGGAGCTTCTGGAGCGGATCCGGGAAGAGGGGGAAAAGGGATCCTGTGACGTGATGTTTGGCGGAGGTGTGGAGAGCTATGAGGTCTTTAAGGACTGCTTCGTGTCATACGAGAGTACCCAGAGCGATCATATCGAGAGTATATACCGGACTGAGGATCATGTCTGGACTCCGTTTACGGAGCTTCCCATTGTTCTGATCTACAACAATAAGCTGGTGGACGCGGCTTCCGCCCCGCGGGGATTTGAGGATCTGTTTGACGGGAACTGGGACGGAAAGGTGTCCTTTGCGGATCCGGGAAGATCCGGCAGCAGCTGCACGATGTTGGAAACGATGATTCAGGTCCTGCCGATGCGTGAAAATGAGGTCCTGGAACAGTTTGCCAGAGTGCTCGGCCGCCGGATGGCGGCGGGGTCAGGCGCCGTGCTCGATGAGGTGTCAGAGGGAACATATCTGGTTGGTCTGACTTTGGAGGAAACTGCGAAAAAGTATATCGACCGCGGCGCGGCGATCTCGATCGTCTATCCGCGGGAGGGAACCAGCGCGGTGGCAGACGGATGCGCGGTGATCAGGGGGGCAGAGCATGAAGAAAACGCGAAGCTTTTTGTGGATTTTATCGTGAGTCCTGATGTCCAGAGACTGGCTGTCGAGAAGCTTTACAGACGGACGGTCCGCGATGACATTATCCCGGATCAGAAGGAAGAGGGTTCGATCATGGACTTCGATCTTGGATGGGCAGTAAAAAACCAGAAATCCATTTTGGAAAGATGGGCGGCGCTCATGGCAGGAAACGGAGGTGGATCATGAAGAACTTTATCCAGAGATCTTTCCGGCGTGAGCTTCTTGTGAGTTTTCTCGCTGTGTCTGTTCTTCCACTGATCGTGTGCTGTGTGTTTCTGATCCAGATGTTTAAGGTGAAGGTCGGAAGAGATTTTGAGAAAAAGGATATGGAGCTTGCCGGTGCGGTAGAGCAGCAGCTGATGATGCTGTTTGACGCTTACCATGACGCGGCGGAGGAACTGTGTACGGATCCGCTGGTCGCCGAGGCGCTGAAAAAAGAGAGCTTTGGAAAGAAGAATGAAGTGTACCGAAGTCTGTACGGAGCGACCGCTGCATGCCGTGAGATGGCGGGATTTCATCTCTACAATGCGGACGGCTCCTGCCTATACTCTACGGGAAACCGTACTTACGGACAGACGCTGCCGGTATACTGGGGGATCCTGAGAGAGGCACATGCCCATCCGAATGACCTGATCATCCGGAGTGATCTGGAGATTGGCGGTGATGAGGTCCTGCGGTTTGCCAGAGCGGTGACCGGAAATTCGGAGGAATGTTCCGGATATTTTGTGGCTACAATGACGGCGGAGCATTTCGCGAAGGCGCTCTCCGGCACATACAGCGGCCAGGACGGAATCTGTATTCTCAATGGATTTCTGGAGACTGTGTACAGCGTAGGCACGGCATCGGGGGAGACGGTCGGAGATATTCTGAGAAGCCGTTTTTTACGGGGGGAACCTCTGACGGAGGTTTGGAACAACAATAGTATTTACGTTTCAAAGCTGGGTGACACAGGGCTTTACAGCGTCCTGATCCGTCCCCATGTTTTTACAAGTGAAACTACAAGATCCATGTATACAGTTCTTCTTTTCATGGCCGCGGGGAGTTTTCTTTTAAGCGTTGGTGTCGCGATCGGGATCAGCTCCTTTCTCTCAAAGCCGATCCATGTGCTTCATGATGCCATGGATGAGGTTCAGGAGGGAAATCTGGATACCCATGTGGACATGGAACGTCAGGACGAGTTTGGGGAGCTGGCGGAAAATTTTAATATCATGACAAAGAGGATCTCATCCTACATGGAGGAGCGTGTGCGGCGTGAAAAGGAGCTGAACGAGACCCAGATCGCCATGATGCAGTCCCAGTTAAACCCGCATTTTCTCTACAATACCCTTGATACGATGAAGTGGGTAGCGAAGGCGAACCATATTCCAGAGATCGCGACGCTGGCGGCAAAGCTTGCGAAGATCTTAAGGACCAGCATCTCAAGCGCCCAGTTTATCACGCTGCGGGAAGAGATGACATTGGTGGAAAGCTATGCAAAGATCCAGAAGATCCGGTTTAACGGAAAGTTTGATTTCTGCTATGAGATCGCTCCTGAGACGGAGGAAATCCTGGTTCCAAAGCTCATCGTTCAGCCCATCGTGGAGAATGCGGTGATTCATGGGCTGGCGGATGCGGATGAGGGACATATTTTTGTCAGGGCGTATCTGGAAAGGAAGGAGCTTGTGATCGAGGTTTCAGATGACGGATGCGGGATCAGTGATGAAGTGATCCGACGGCTCGGAAACCGGGACAAGGAACAGAAGAATGGCCACATCGGCTTTTACAATGTGGATACGATCATCCGGCTTCATTATGGAAAAGACTACGGTCTCAGGGCAGAGCGGCTGGCTGCAGGAGGAACAAAGGTAACGATAAGAATACCGGTGAATGGCTATGGACAGCCGGATCCCGGTATGGAAAACAGATCCTGATGACCAATAGGGAAAGGAAATAAGGAAGGGGGGAGCTGTTATGATAAAGGTGATCGTTGTAGATGACGAGCGGTTCGTCCGGATGGGCATTGTCGGTGAGACGGACTGGGCCTCGCTGGGATGCGAGGTCGTCGGTGAGGCGGAAAACGGGTTGGACGCGTTGGAGCTGGTCCATGAAAAGAATCCGGAGCTGATGATCTGTGATATCCGGATGCCTAAGATGAACGGTCTTGAGATGTTAAAGAAGCTTCGGGAAGAGAAAAATCCGGTACAGGTGATCTTTCTGACCGCGTACAGCGAGTTTTCCTACGCCAGAGAGGCGTTGAAGCTTTATGCATTTGATTATCTGCTAAAGCCGTTCGAGGACGGGGAGCTGGAGAGCGCGATCCTCAGGGCAAAAGAGCGGATCGAGACGGATCGGGAGAAGCGAAGAGATACCGGTCTGAGCAGATCTGTCCCGGATAAGGCACCGGAAAGGGAGCAATATCCTGGAGCTTTGGAAAGTGACGGACCGGAGAGCAATGCCACGGTGATCCGGCGCTGTCTGCCATTTGATGAGAATACCGCAGGTCTTACCGGATACGTCCGGGACGCGGTGCTTTATATGGCATCTCATTACGGGGAAAGTACGATCAATGTGGCGAAGATCGCAGGTGCGGTGGGAATCAGCGAAGGCCACCTGAGCCACTGCTTCAAGAAAGAGACGGGATATACGGTGATGGGGTGGCTCACGCGGTACCGGATGAAAAAGGCAGTGGAATTGCTTTCAGACCACCGGAACAAGGTATACGAGGTGGCAGAAAAAGTCGGATATAAAGATATTGCGTATTTTTCTAACACATTTAAAAAAATTGTGGGCGTTGCTCCATCGGAGATACAGGAAAAATAATCGGAATCCTGAAAAAGCAAGCCGGTGGAGTCTGCCAATGGAAAAGGTAAGAATTAAAATAAAAATACAGGAGGAATCAGTATGAATGTAAAAATGTTTGGGGAGATCTGTGATGCGTTTGGACCGAGCGGATTTGAGGAGGATGTAATCCGCACGGTTGCAAAGTACTGTAAAGGACTGGAGCTGGAAAATGACGCGATGAATAACCTTTATGCGCGTATGCCCGGTGAGGATCCGGAGAAACCGGTCGTGATGCTGGATGCCCATACAGATGAGTGTGGATTTATGGTACAGAGCATCAGAGAAAACGGAAGTCTGGAGATCCTCATGCTCGGCGGAGTGATCCTTACAAACCTTCCGGCGCACACAGTGATGATCCGGACTAGAAGCGGGAAACTTGTACGGGGAATTATTTCGTCCAAGCCGATCCATTTTATGAATGAGGCAGAGCGGGCCTCCCAGTCGTTGAGTATTGAGACACTGAGCGTGGATGTCGGCGCGGTGAGTAGGGAAGAAGTAACAGAAGTCTTCGGTATTTCCATTGGAGATCCGGCAGTCCCGGAAGTTTCATTTTCCTATGATGAGGAACGTGACCTCTGCTTTGGAAAAGCGTTTGATAACCGTGCAGGCTGTGCATGCATTATCGACACCATGACCCGTCTGTGTGGGGAGAAGGATCAGCTGGCGGTACGGGTGACCGGAGCGTTTGCGGCTCAGGAGGAGGTTGGAACAAGAGGTGCCACAGTCACATCCCAGATCGTCCGTCCGGATCTGGCGATTGTTTTTGAGGGATCCCCGTCGGATGATTTTTATTTCAGTGCGGCCCAGACCCAGGGGCACATGCGGGGCGGTGTCCAGATCCGCAGGATGGATAAGAGCTATATTTCCAATCCGGTGTTTATCGAGTACGCGGAAGAGCTTGCGAAGAAATTCGGAATCCCATTTCAGGAGACGGTCCGCCGTGGCGGAAGCACGAACGCGGGAAAGATCAGCCTGACAGCAAAGGCAGTTCCGGTTCTGGTTCTCGGCGTCCCGAGCCGGTATGTTCATACTCATTATAATTTCTGCGCGAAGTCTGATCTTGAAGCGGCAGCAGATCTTGCTGTGGAAGTGATCCGGGGACTTGATGCGGAAAAGATTCGGCATATCTGCAGACAGGATATTTTAAAATAAGAAGATCCCAGAGACCTGAAAGCGGCAGTGTCCCTCAGACGGGTGAAGACAGAACAACAGAAAAAAGCGCTCGGATCCATAGGAATGGATTCCGGACGCTTTTTCCGTAAAAATGAGGAACTAAATGGAAAAACTTAGAGAAGGAGGTTTGTGGGGGTTATGCCTCTAATTTTTTCCCGGTGATCATCTCATATGCTTCCAGATATTTCGCGATGGTCTTATCGACGATCTCCTGCGGAAGTGTCCAGTCGTTGCCCGGATGGGAAGTAAGCCAGTCGCGGGCGAACTGTTTGTCGAAGGACGGCTGACCGTGGCCTGGCTCATAGCCTTTTGCCGGCCAGAAACGGGAACTGTCCGGTGTGAGCATCTCGTCACCGATCACGAGGTTGCCCTCCTCGTCAAGACCGAATTCGAATTTTGTATCGGCAATGATGATTGCCTTTGTGAGGGCGTACTCAGCACATTTTTTATATAAAGCGATGGTGTTGTCACGAAGAAGCTCCGCATACTCGCGGCCCTTTCCCGGGAAGTATTTCTCGAGATGGTCGATGCTCTGCTCGAAGGAGATATTCTCGTCATGGTCACCGATCTCAGCCTTTGTGGACGGAGTATAGATCGGCTCCGGGAGCTTATCGGATTCCTTTAAGCCTTCCGGAAGACGGATTCCGCAGACGGTACCGTTTTCCTTGTAGCTTGCCCAGCCGCTTCCTGTGATATAACCGCGGACGATGCATTCGATCGGGAGCATATGTAACTTGCGGCACATCATGGTTTTGCCCTCAAATTTTTTCTGCTGGAAGAACTCCGGCATATCCTTTGTATCGACGGAGATCATGTGGTTCGGGAGAATATCCTTTGTCAGGTCAAACCAGAATTTGGACATCTGGGTCAGAACAGCACCTTTGGAGGTAACCTCATTGTGAAGGATCACGTCAAAACAGCTGATACGGTCGGTGGCAACCATGATCAGGCTGTCGCCATTGTCATAAATTTCGCGTACTTTACCTTCTTTGATCGGTTTTAATTCCTGCATGTCTACACCTCTTCATTATATTTTCTTATACAGCGTTTGTCGTATCATGAAAACGCTGAGCGAACTTACAGTAAAGTTACCATTAAATGGCGGTTTCTGTCAATGTTCAATTTGCACAATATTTACATAAGAAAAAATAAATGTTTTGGAAATTGAAGAATAGTTGCAATTTCAAAAGTTTTTGACTGAATACTTAAAAGATTTGCTAATAATTATAAATAAGGCATGCTAATATAAAACGAGACATTTATAAGAAACGGAAAGCGCAAAGGAATCGGATTTTTCCGATGCTTCGCATTTTGAATCGGCAAAATTCGCGGCCACAACTGTATCATACGGAATTTTCCGTTCAGAAAATTCCTACCCGGGAAAAGTAATGAAAAGTTCCTTGACTTAATATATCGGAGCGGCAGAGAAACACAAGGCGATTCAGGCATTGAGAGATGTACTAATATATAAGAAAACATTTATAAGAATCGACTGCCGTTTTTTGTAAACGGAATTTTCCGGGCTGAAGAACCTGTATCATGCAGTTGTGGATTCTGGTGGTTTATGTAAAAAATTTCAAAAACCCCTTGACCGGTAGTTACAACCGAATCCTATAATCAATGGCAACAACCGATAGAAACAATCGGATCACAGGATCGTAAATCGGGCGTGTTCTGTGCGCCGGGAGATTTGCATCCGGCAGCAGGGACAGGAGCGGAAGATCCATGAGAGTATACGGCTGAAAAAAAGTAATAGGATCAGACAATATGAAGGAGGAAACTATCATGAAGGAGTTTGTTTATTCGTATCCAATGAAGGTATATTTTGGAGAAGGCGTGGCAAGAAAGGCGATCGCGGCAGAACTTGGAAGGTTTGGAAAGACTGTGATGCTTGCATACGGCGGAGGTTCGATCAAAAAATCGGGAGTTTACGACGAAATGAGATCTCTGCTCACGGAAGCAGGGAAGGAGATCGTGGATTTTTCCGGGATCATGCCGAATCCTACATATGCGAAGGTACAGGAAGGTGCAGCTCTTGTCAGGGAAAAGAAAGTAGATTTTATCCTGGCTGTCGGCGGCGGAAGTGTCATTGACTGCTGCAAAGTAATCTCTGCGCAGGCAGTTCTTGATGAGGATATCTGGGACATGGAATATGGTAAGGGAAAATTCCCGACGACCGGGATCACGATGGGAGCTGTTGTCACAGCATCCGGAACAGGTGCGGAGATGAATGCCGGGTCCGTGATCACTTGTGAGGAAAAAATGTGGAAGGGACCGATCTTTGGCACTGCGGCATCATTTGCGGTCCTGGATCCGTCCTACACGATGACGGTACCGAAGATGCAGGTGCTCTCCGGCGCATTTGACACATTGAGCCATGCGATGGAAACATATCTCGGGACTTCCGATCAGGACAATGTTTCCGATGATGTGGCATTAGCAGTCATGAGAAATACGGTTGTCAATATGCGGCGCGTTCTTGTGGATATCAATGATATTCAGGCGAGAGGCAATCTGATGTGGGATTCTGCGATGGCGGAGAATGGAATCCTGAAAGTGGGCCGTGTGACCGATTTCCAGGCTCATCAGATCGAGCATCAGCTTGGAGCTTATACGGACTGCAACCATGGACAGGGTCTTGCGGTGATCCAGCCGGTTTACTATCGTCATATTTTGAAAGACGCAGAAGAAAAATTCACACGTTTTGCGAAAGCAGTGTTTGGCGCTGATACAGCAGAGGGCGGAATAAAAGCATTGGAAGAATTTGTGAAAGAATGCGGTTTTCCGACGAAGATGAGCCAGCTGGGATCAAATGTGGAGATCACACCGGAGGTACTCCGGAAAGTTGCTGATACCTGCAATATCATAAAGACAAATCCGCGTGAACTGGATCGCGAAGAAATCTATCAGATCCTGATGGAGTGCATGTAAATGCCGGAAATGCGTACGGCAACGGCAGCGGATCTTGATGGACAGAAAATTTTCTGAATTGTAAATGCTGAAAGATGCGGCTGAGGACAGATCCTGCGGCTCTATAATAGAAAGAACCGGTAGGATCTGTCTGCAGTGTGCGGGCGGGAAATATCCGTGCATGATGACAACTGCAGGGGACTTTGCAAAGATACACTTGACAATTCGAAGAAATGATGATAGGATTTGGGTTACATAAGGGTGTAGTTTTTGGTCCGGGGTCGCCCAGAAAAAACAATGCCGTGCGACAGAGACTGCAGACAGACTCTGCCTCAGCTTAACTCCGAAGAGAGTGCCAGTAAGGGCTTGTACTGGTTTCGACGGGGACTTTGAAGCTGGTGAAGCTATCCGCATGCAATGCGTTAAATGGCAAACCTAAATATAAACGCTAACGACGAATTAGCATACGCAGCCTAATTTAGGCAGCTGTCGGCCTTAGAAGACCTGCATTTTAAGTCACCGGCATCATTTAAAGCAGGAAACGACACGTGCAAAGCTTTGCGCACGTGGGCGTATCATGAAGCTACCAAACGAGTCAGGATGTCTGCTTTCGGGCGCGGGAGGGAATTTTAAATAACAGACTATGATAGTAGAAGAACAGGGGATTGGTTTTCGGACAGGGGTTCGATTCCCCTCAGGTCCACGACAAAAGCCGCGTATTTACGCGGCTTTTTAGTTTTTGTGTTGCATTTCGTGTTGCATATTTAGCAGAGCTTTGTACCAGCCGTTCGGATCCGCTTCCCGAAGTGCATTTATAATCTCAATGGCTGATTTCTCTTTTTCTGAAGCACTTCCATCCAGAAGCGAGTCAAAATAATTGTCTATGGTCTCATCGACCTTTTCCCGTTCCTCCGAAAATGTATGAGTGTATACGTTTTTCATGACCCGATCAGAAGACCATCCGCCGCGTTCCTGCGCATATTTATCCGGGATCCGGAGCATTGCCATTACAGATGCATTGAGGTGCCGCAGATCGTGGAATGTCATGTGAGGTAGGTCATGCTGCTCTAAAAGAGATACCCAGCGCATGTAAATTGCATGTCCGCTCAGGGTGATCAACGGATCATCTGGTTTCTTCCCGGAGATATTCTTGTCGATCAATGCTTGAATATAATTCGGGATGTGATGCTTACGCAGACGGGCTTCCGCTTTGCCGCTTTCCTTTACCGTTGGAGTCTGTCCGATATCAACGATAACACGGTCCAGGGTAATGTATCCGTTAGAGATATCTCGAGCACGGATTCCACGGATCTCAGACATAGAGTAGCTGAGCCAGCAGGCCAGGAGACACGGCAGCTCGATTTCCGTATCTTTAATGATTTCCAGCACAGTTTTTGCAGGAATAAGGCTTTTAACTTTCTTAGGTATCTTAGGCAGCCTTACATCATAGTTATCGTTCGGATAAAAATAGTTTATAACACTTCGTATGTAGCTGTAAGTGTTTCGAACAGTCTTGGGCGAAATAGGTGTTTTCGTTTTGGTTGAACGTTTTGAGGGGCGCTTCGTATCATCATCAACAGCTTTCTGTAAGTCCTCTGTGGTGATGTCTTTAAGCTTCTTTTCCATCAGGAAAGCATAGGAGTCATATTGTTCTTTTGAATATCCCTGGACGGTGGTACCTGAGAGCGATGGACCGATGGCTTCTACGTACTTCTTCATTGCATCTTTCAGCAAAATGTTTCCGTTTTTTTGACGTTTTCGGCTGACATTGGTGTCACGATCCTGTTGAAATTCGGCGGCCTGACGCTCAGCATCCGCTTTCCCGCGTCTTGATGGGTCATCGCTGGTAAATGATTCATAAATTCGTTTATCCTTCCATGTACCTGATTTCGTGTCAAATATACGCTCGGTGTGACTGTACACCAGACACCTCCAGGAGCCGGAGGGAAGCTTTTTCGCAGTAGCCATTATATCATGCTCCTTCCTGTTGCGACGTCGCAACACCTAAAATAGGTATAAAAAATACGCCCCTTGCCAGGACGCATCGGAGATGATATAATTCAGGTGTCTTAAGTCTGATTTATATCTTTCCGGGCATCCGGCAAGAGAGAATCTATGTAAAGCCGTTCGGTGCGCCAACACCGGGCGGTTTTGCATTTTTATAGAAAATAAACAAAAAAATTGAAAACAGTTCTAATTTTCTTAACTTGACAATAATTTAATATTATGATATCATCATCACGATAAGTCACTTAAGTGACTGGCAATGAAAATTATGACATAATTAATGTCAAAACAATTTATGAGGAAGAAAGCTAGCGATGTTTCTGGTGGATATCAGGAAAGAGTTCGTTAGCTTTTTTCTACATAGTTTTCAATGTAATCTAAGTACATTACACATCTTTTGAAACAAGTCGAGGCGATCTTGGATCCGGACACTTCCTCAAAAAGAAGCTTACATTCTGAACGAATTTCGTCGGGACTAAAAAGGGATATATTTTTTAGCAGAACACCAGCCTTTTTGTCAAAAGTCGTTTGTAAACTCATAACATTATGTAAATCACTTGTAGAGCTGAGCTGTGGAATTGCATTAATAGCCTTTAATTGAGATTTTGAAATAATTTTATCAATGCTTTTGTGCTCCTCAATGTATTTAATTAGCTTATTGTCTTCAGGAATAGGGACGTTGCATCCTTTCACATATTTGAAAACCGGGATCAACAGTGTAGATGAGATCGACTTAAAACGGTCTAAACACATTCGCTCTGGATCCAATTGTTTGTTGTTGTATAGAATATCTTCAATAACAGTCTCAACTTCAATAATTCCATAACCAATTTTATTCAAAATATTATCTCTATAACCAATTGCAATTGCTAAAGGTTTTGAGGAAATATCAATATTATCTAAATCATCAAGTCCAACGATAATAGATTCTGCTTTATCAGAAGCAGCACTTGCGTCAACAATTCGCTTTACAATTTTTTTTGTGGCACGTATTCTTGAAGCAGCAATTCCCGGAACAATTTTATTAAGCTTATCATATACGGCTCCGAAGTTATCAGTTTCTATCTCTGTAATAGGAATTTCTACTTTATTTGCAGTAAATAAAGTGCGTTTCCTCTCAACAAGACGACGCTCACCACGCTTATAACTGATAAATACAAAATGGCTGCTAATGGTTTTTAATTCGCGAGAAGTTAAGCAGCTTAAGAATTCTTCGATAATCCGCTGTATATTTTCGTCAGTAAATGAATATCCCATAAAGATAATGGGGGATTCAGCAAAAAGAGTCAACATTTTAGCAATGATTAGTTTTCTGGAGCTGTTAAAATTTTCATAATCTCTTTCAGTAATTATAATAGATTTTGCATCTAATACACTGCCATGTATCTTGTATATTTCAGCAATGTTATAACTATCAGCAGAAAAAAGTTCATTTTGATGACAGAAGACTTCGTAATCATTTTTGAATACTTCTTGCTCTAAAAAACAATCATAATTTGTTGTTATTACAGCAGAAATTTTATTCTTTAGCATACTAAATTTTTGAATTTCTTCTTGCAATACTGGGTCGCGATTAACATTCAATTTACGAAAAAAATTAACAAGGAACATTTTATAGGGAGAAGTTCCCTGCTCGACCCATTTTGGATTTTTAGGATTGCCAATTTTTATCGTTATTTTACGAGAGTAAAACGCTGCATTAAAATCGTTTTCAATTATGGAGGCCATTCTTATGTTACGTTCAAAATCAGATAAATTTTCACGTTTGAATCGTTCAACATATTGGCCATAGTAGAATGGATCCGGATTGACCTCCCGAAAAGACAATTTTATCAAATTTTCCCAATCAGGGAAATTATATAAATATCTCCTGGAAATGCCGGAACCAACAAAGAGAACAGGCATTTTTTTACTCTCTACGATTTTATCTAAAACAGATTTAGCCATAAATAAAACACGCCTCCTTTTGTGCATTATTAATGTTTCAAGTGTAAAGGCATCTCTCCCATCAAAGGGTTTAGGGCGGGAAAGCTACGGTTCACATTTGACAAATCATTTCCAACCCTGTATAATATACTTAACAAGAGAACCGAAAGCTGGGTGAAGTCCAGCCGCCGGCGAGAGTAATTTGCTAAAAGTAGCGCCTTATCTTACCAGGACAGGGGCGCTACTTTTTGTGTTTGCTGAGAGTAAAAACAAGAGTAACGATTGAACAGATCATGCTCACAAAGGCGAACAAATCGCTGTATGTAACCATGCACACCAGCTCCTTCCTAAAAAGTCCGAAAGCTGGAGTATCGCCCCTTCGGTTCCCCGGGTAAGTATATTATTTTCAAGGTTCGTTCTATATCTTTTCCATCACCGCCAAGTGCGGCTCTATAATTCAAAAGAATCTTTATCAATGCGCCGCGATGCAACTTTGTTCATAGCTGTTTCGAACTGTTCCATACCAAATGTCTTTTTGGTAGGAGAGCCAAGAGCATACGTTAAAAAGGTAAGCTCTCGCTGTTCACCCTCTTTTGATTCATACAGTAAAGTTCCGATCCAATTGACCTTGTTCTTATTCTTTTTGCTCAGAGCACCAATAGTGGCTCCAACGGGACCCAATAATGCGCCACCGATGATTGCACCGCTAAGACTTATTTTACCGGAAGATAAAACGCTTTCTTCGTTGATTGAAAATCCCAGGATTCTATTATAAGGCAAATCCAATTTATCCTTGCTGGCAGAAAGTGTTACTTTTTGTTCCTTAGGATACATTTTAATGGTTACCACAGAGTCCTTGAGGATAGGGCCGATATTAGTAGTGGCATATCCCATATAACTGGCTCCACTTTCTATAATCTCATCTTTTTTCCGCTGCTTAAGTTCTTTTTCCTCTGAAGATTTAAAAAAGAATCCCATGATGGACCTCCTAATAGTTTATTGTGATGTAAAGAACTCTTTGTTCTTTAGAAGTTCTTCGGCATAACCGGTCAAACGGGCCAGCTGGCCGATCGTCAGATCGGGGTGCTCGAAGATCACGGAGTCCGGAACCAGAAGTTCCATCGCGAAGGTGTCGGCTTCCCGTTCATATTTGTCCGTGTTGAATTGTGTCCTGGAATCCATAAAGATCGCATTCGATTTCTTATGAAGGAACAGGTGTCCCAGCTCATGGGCGAGAACAAAGCGCTGCTCCGCCTCTGTGAGCCGTTCATCCAGATAGATGATATGATTCCGCTGGAAGTACTGGTAAAACCCACGGACGCCTTCCAGAGGATAGTGGACCAGGATTACATTCATTCCCTTTATCATTTCAAATGGATCACGCGTCTGGTATTTCCGGACGAGGCGTGATACCAGTTTCTTTATGCGCATGGAAATCAGTCCTTTTTATATTTCTTGGGCGTGTATTTCTCTTTATTCTTTTTCTTAGCCATTTCCATTCCAATCTGCATTGCATCCAGAATTGAATTGATCGCCTCCGGAGATGCCGGATCGCCATCGAACATCAGCCCTTCCTGGGAGAGCAGCTGTTCCTTAGTCTGCTCCAGAATCTTGGCGATGTCTTTTTCATCGCGGGCGGTGAGTTCTGGTTCCTTTTCATTTACGACATTCCCGTCCAGTTGGGTCCATCCCATAAGATAAGCTGGAGTAGTATCGAGAACTTTGGCAAATTCAGTAACTTTACTTTGTACTATATCATTGGTTCCATTCTCGATTTTTGCTATTGTCGTTTTACTTTTATACCCAAGGCGAGACGCAAGCTCTTCTTGGGTCATTCCCAGTTGTTCTCTTCTTGAGCGTATTCTTTTCCCTATTTCCGGCATATGGAAACCTCCTTGATTTATAATAGGAATATATCACGAAAATGATTTAAAATCAATATTTTTTGATAAAAATAAAAAAAGAAGTTGACTTTTAATCTTCATGGTGATACTATAATGGCAGATGATTTAAAATCATCAAGAATAGAAAGGAAGTGATGAACTTGACCGACTCAGATGCTTTAAAATCATTAATCAAGTCGAGAGGGCTGAAGCTCAAATTTGTAGCGGATCATCTGGGGCTTACTAGCTACGGATTTGCCTTGAAACTGAACAATAAGCAGGAATTTAAGACAAGTGAAGTGGCGGCGTTGTGTGAGCTGCTGGAAATTAAGAGTTTAAAAGAAAAAGAGTCTCTTTTTTTTAAAACAAAAGATGATTAAAAATCAACTATAATAAAGACGAGAAAGGGGTGAGAGAGTATGCCGAAATTAAAACCAAATATACAGGAAGAGCGGAACCGGATCGTTCGCGCGTGTATTGCGGGGAATAAGGAGCGGCTGGCAATCGATGATGCCGCTCTGGCTGTTAAGGTCGGGGTAACGAAGAAAACAATTCAGAATAAGTATCACCGGCCGGAGACGTATTCCCTGGATGAGATGCAGAAAATCGCAACTGTATTAAAATTCACCCCGATCCAGGCAGCATCCGTGCTCCTGGGCCGGGAGCTTACATCAAAAGAAATCAAGGAATTTATCCTGCTGTGAGAGGAGGTGAAATAGATGCATGAGAACAATGAGGGGACGGCAGGTGCTCTGCCAGTACTGCGGCCAGGTCTGGAATGTATCCCGGTTTGCAGTGATCCGAGACGAGTATCGGTGTCCGAAATGTACGAGGAAGATTCGGAACTCGAGGAATCCTCCGATCAGGAGAAGCAGCAGCCAACGCTATTTGAAGTAATGGAAAAGATATGTCGCATTGTTGAGTGTGTGACCTGCGGCGGCATGATATACGTTCTGGCCCGCATGGCTGGAATTGCATAAAAAGATCCCCATAGCGGAGCGGCAACTCCGAGGGGATCGCGTAAAAAGTTTACACCTATATTTTAGAGGAGAAAGAGGAGAAAATCAAGATGGTAAAAGTGACAGTTGAGAAAGATGGAGAAAAAAACGTCTTTACAGGCGAATCCGTAATCGGAATGACGATGACCAAAAAGGATCTGGATGACAATAAGGTAGCGTATGCAGGTAATAGATTTGGAATGATCGACATGGATGGGGAATACCTTCCGGAGCTCCTGGCGGAGTTGATCAATAATCTCTTTAAAGAGGTTCATGAAACTCCTGTTGAGTACCTTCATGCTATGGTCCAGACATCGAACTTGCTGAATGAGACCACCATGTCAGCCGTAACAGAAAATGCTGATGCATTAGCGAATACACTCCGGGCAGTATTGAAAGGAGAAGAGGTCTAATGCCTGCCGAGAAGTACATACTCCCCAACCGGGCCGCCTGGCTCGCTGCAAGAAAGAACCACATCGGCGGATCGGATGCCGCGGCGTGTGTGGGGAGAAGCCCGCACAAGGATAACGTGCAGCTCTGGGAAGAGAAGATGGGGCTGGTGATTCCGGCAGATATTTCTGATAAGGAATATGTCCGGTACGGCACTGAGGCGGAGAAGTATCTCCGTGGACTCTTCGCCCTGGACTTCCCGAAATACCAGGTTCTTTATGACGAGAACAACATGTTCCTGAATCCGGACTTCCCGTGGATGCATGCATCTCTTGACGGGGAACTAATGGACAGGCAGGGGCGGCATGGAATCCTGGAGATCAAGACAACGAACATTTTACAAAGCTCCCAGAGGAGAAACTGGGAGGGTAGGATCCCGGACAACTATTACTGCCAGGTGCTTCACTATCTGGCAGTGACGGAATATGATTTCGCAGTTCTGAAAGCACAACTCAAGAGCGAGTGGGGCGGAGAGCTGCATATCGAAGTCCGGCATTATTTTATCGAACGGAAGGAAGTAGAGGCGGATATCCGGGAGTTACTTGATGCAGAGCAGAGGTTCTGGGACTGCGTGGTCACAGGCCGGCGTCCGGATCTGATCCTTCCAGCAATATAAGGAGGATATAGAGTGGAATTAAAGATTTACAACCCGGTGGAAGATGGGTTCATCAAAAAAATTGACTGGAACTATGAGGATCTGAAGGCAGAGATCGAGACCCGGACTGCGGAATATGCGGCATCTGTCTACAATGATGATTCAATCAAGAATGCCAAGGATGACCGGGCAAAGCTTAATAAGCTTAAGGATGCCCTGGAGGGGAAACGGTCATCGGTCCGGAAACAGATGCTGGAACCTTATGAGATATTCAGCTCAGAGATCAAGTCTCTGACGGTTCTGATCGATAAGGCGATCAGCAACATCGATGGTCAGGTAAAAGACTACGAAAGCCGCCAGCGCAAGATGAAGGAAGCGAAGATCCGCGAGTTCTATGATGCGAACATCTTTGACCTGGAGAAGTATCTTCCGTTTGAGCGTGTGATCAAGCCGTCATATCTGAATGTATCGACATCAATGAAGTCGATCAAGGAAGAGATCTCAGCAATGATCCAGAGGGTGTCTGAGGGCATTGCGCTCCTCAACGATACGGACAGCCCATATGTGGTCGACATGAAAGCAGAGTTCTTAAAGACTTATGACATCGGCGCGGCCCTGGCGGTAAAGAACAGGTTGGAGGCGGCAGAACGCAAAAGACAGGAATATGAAGCGGAGCGCGCCAGACAGAAGGCAGAGCGGGAGGCAAAGGAGAAAGCAGAGACAGAGAAGCTGATCCAGGCCGGGAAGAAGGAAGAAATAGCGCCGGAGCAGAAGCCGGCCCCGCAGGAAGCTCCGAAAACAGCGGTGGAACAGAAGACAGTTCCGGAAGAAGAACCGGTATGCGCCCTGGATTTCCGCGTATATGTGACAAAATCTCAGATGGAGAAATTAAAGAAGTTCTTAAATGATTCCGGGATCCGGTTCGAGCCGGTACCGAGACAATAAGGAGGAAATGAACGATGGCAGTAGGAAACAACTTAGCGGCAAAGCCGCAGAGCATGGAGAATAAAGCAGAATTTATGGTCGCGGGGGAAAAGGTCGTTCTGACCCCGCAGACAGTCCGTGATTATCTTGTAAGTGGAGATAAGGAACGCGTGTCCATCCAGGAGATCGTGATGTTTATCAATCTCTGCAAGTACGCCGGACTGAACCCGTGGTTAAAGGAAGCGTACTGTATTAAGTACGGCAATGAACCGGCGACCATGGTAGTCGGCAAGGAAGCGTTCATGAAACGCGCAGAGAAAACTCCTGGTTTTGACGGCTTCGAAGCGGGAGTGATCGTCTTATCCGGTGAGGAGCTGATCTACCGGAAGGGAACCTTAAAACTTCCGGAGGAAACGCTTGTGGGCGGCTATGCGGAAGTATACCGGAAGGACCGTTCCCATTCGTACCGCAGCGAGGTGTCTTTCGAAGAGTACGCAGCCAGAAAGAAGGATGGCACGTTAAACAGCCAGTGGTCCAAGAAGCCGGCAACAATGATTCGGAAGGTTGCACTGGTGCAGGCGCTGCGTGAAGCATTCCCGGAAAACTTCTCCGGACTTTACAGCGAGGAAGAGGCTGGAACGGAAGAGACTGCGTTCCTTACCTCGCCGGACGTATCTGTAGCAGCAGAACCGCAGGCCGCAATCCCGGCCCAGGAACAGCCGGTAACTCCGCCGCCGGTACAGAAACCAGCGCAGCAGGCAGAAAACGCGCAGATGGACATGGCATCGGCGTTCTTTGGGAACTGATAAGTTCAGCCAGAGAGGGGAGGTGAGTACATAAATGGCAAAGATCACATTTGATTCCATCGCCGGAGGTGAGCTGGCGGAACGGTTTAGACATGCGCTGGCCCAGATCGGGCGGAACATCATGGATCCTAACATGGATTCGGAGGCATCCAGGGGAATGACGATCAACCTGAAGTTTAAGCCGAACGATGCAGGCGGCATCAACGTAGAATTTGATATCAAGACAAAGCTTGCGGGATTCCGCAAAGGAAAATCATTGTTCCTTATTGCACAGGATGCCCGGTCCGGCAGGATTGAGATGTCAGAACACAATAACAACCGTTCCCAGGTGGCAGTATATACCGCGGTGGAGCGGAACGCAGAAACGGACAAGCCTTTTGATCCAGAGACCGGTGAAATCCTGGAAGAGGAACGGAAAGGTCCGATCGACTTAAGAGCATGAGAGGAGAAGTGAAATGTTAGAAGGATTAAAAGAAGCGTTACAGTATGTAGTAAATCTCGGAAACGACGCAGAGAAAGTGCAGGTCCTCGAGATCTGCGGTGAGACATATGCGAATAAACGCCTGGAGCGTTACGGAGCGCCGAAGAGAGCCAGTGCAATCGGGGCGGCGTCCCTGTCTGCTATGGTGGATTATATTGCCGCGTGTTCTGAGGAGTTTGACGGCAAGAAGATGGTGATCCAGATCGATGGTCCGAAGACGGTACGCCTGGTATCGTTCCTTGATTCTGAGAGAAAGAGAGAATGCCTGTTCTTATGTGAGGCAGAGACATCTGAGTACCGCTTTGGCGCCTGGTACGACCAGGAAGAGTTTATGATCGCGGTCCAGTCGAACTTTGCGACAACACCGGATCTGGAAGCAATCATGAAGTTTGCAGGCAATGTAGAGCAGAAGAACAACACGACATATTCTGACGATGGCAGAACCCAGGTGGCAACCATGAATGTGGGAGTCGCTTCCAAGGCAGACGTGATCGTCCCGAATCCTGTGGACCTAGTTCCGTTCCGTACCTTCCAGGAAGTGAAGCAGCCGCACAGCCAGTTCGTGTTCCGGCTCAGCGACCAGGGAACACCGGCCTTTAAGATTGTGGAAGCTGAGGGAGGTATCTGGAAGAACGAGGCAGTGGACAGCATCAAAGAGTACTTCAGAGCAGCGCTTGCAGAGATGCCGGAAGAGATTAGAAGCCGGATCGTGATCATCGGATAAAGATTCATAAAGCGGCTATTTCCTCATTCTGAGGCATGTCACAGGGATCCCGGCGTTCTGGCCGTTGACGCCGGGAAAATTATCGAGAACAGGAGGCTGGTCGTGACCAAAAATAGCTTTTTGATGTACACCGACTGGGGTGACATGATCGAAGAGCTGGACGAAGAAAACAGAAGCCAGTTGCTTCTCGCGATCATGCGTTACCAGTCAGATAAGGAACTTCCAGAGATGGACCTTGGAGCGCGGGTTGCCTTTGCTCAGATCCGCACTCAGTTCCGTAAAGATGAAGAAAAATACAGCAAAACGATTGCAAACAGATCTGCTGCCGGAAAGCTTGGAGGGAGACCAAAGAAAGCTTCCAATTCCGAAAAGCAAAAAAAGCAAATGCTTTTTGATGAAAGCAAATCAAAGCAAACGAAAACAAAAAAAGCTGATAATGATAATGTTAATGATAATGATTTAAAAGAAAACACCCTTGCGGGTGTTAAAGAAAAGCGCTTCGCGCCACCCATCCCGGAGAATGTGAATGGATATTGCCGGGAAATGGGATATACGCATGTGGATGCAGAGCGTTTTGTTAATTATTACGCTGCAAAAGGCTGGAAAATCGGCAATGACAAGATTGAGGACTGGAAGGCGTTAGTGCGTAACTGGGAACGTCAGGATAATGACCAGAGGCAGGGAATGGCCGCCAAGGATCCGCAGACCGCTCAGAAGAAGTCCGCAAACCGTTTCGCAAACTTTGAGCAGCGTCAGTATGACTATGATTCAATGCTTTTCCGGGAACGGAAGGAAAAAGCGCAGGAGTGAGAAGATGGAGGATGTAGAGAACACAAGAAGACCGGAAGAAATGGATCTTTCGGGGAAAAGTTATTTTCTGGACGTGAGTCTTGAAGAGGCGGAGACCAGCATTCGCGCCAGTCTGAAGGATGCGGCCCGCAGCGTGATCGCCGTGGGGCATTACCTCAAGGTGATCCGGGATAAAGAACTGTATCGCGAAGCCGGATATGAGAATGTGTGGGATTATGCAGCGGATCGGTTCGGTTTTAGCAAATCGACGGCAAGCCGATACATGACCCGGAATGACAAGTTTTCCGTAGGTGGCAACAGCCCGATCCTTGCGGAAGAGTTTCGGGAATACAGCAAGGCACAGCTGCAGGAGATGTTGTCCCTGGATGCAGAGCAGATGAGCGCGGTGACACCGGACATGACAGTGCGTGAGATCCGTGAACTCCGAAGGCCAAAGGAGATCCCATACTTTGAGATCCCGGGGCAGCTGAGTCTGTCAGATTTTCCGGAGCTGGGTGAAGCAGAAACGGGAGCTTCAGCAGCGGAGAATTCAGCACCGACAGAAACGATGACCTCAACCACGGCATTTACGGTCAGTGCTGAGGACCTGATCGGGGAACCGGAGGAGAAGCTATCGGCGTATGGTTTTCCAAAAAGAGTTTATCCGGCAGATAGCTTACTGACGACACCAGGATGTAGAGGAGATAATGGACAGGGATATGATTGCTTTAATTGCCATCTGGAATGTGAGATCCGGCAGGAATATTGCCGGTGCGTTGATGCTACATGCGGATTTCCATTTCCGTGCCAGATGGTCGATACCGGTAAGCGTGAGATCCTTGAAAAGAAGATCGGAGAGAGATGCCAGTTTATTGATTTAAATTTAGCGGATCATAAGGCAGGGGATGGAAGCCCGGTGCCGTGCTGCAAGGATTGCGAAACGCCGTGCGAATATGCGTGTGAAAATTCCGGAAAGCGTGTTGCGACGTCGCAACAGTCGGTTGCTGCCGATGCGCAGCAGGAAACTGCGGGGAACGCTGCCGAAAAGCAGCAGGATATTCCTGAAAAGCCAAAGACAGAGAAATGCATCCATGATGGAATATCGCGGTGTACGCTGTCGGAGGAAGACAAGGAAAAGGACGGAACCGGAAAAGATTGCGCTCATCATTGTTGTTGGAACTGTGTAAAACGTGATGGCTGCAATATAGAATGCTATGCATCATCGAAAAGAAAAACATTGGATGATGATGAAGTGGCAGCAGAAGATGAGGAAAATTCTGAACAGACGGCAGAGCCAATTGAGTTTGACAGAAAAACGCTGGAGGATATGATCCGAAATGCGCAAGAGGTACTTGATCAGATGTGCGATTACTGGGTGGAGAATCAGCCATACACCTATGCAAAGTATAACATGATGATCCAGGCTTATAAGCTGTTATTGAAGGAACAAGATGAATCTGATCAGAAGCTGGACCTGGTTGAACAGCAGCCGGAGCTTCCTTTTCTGAAGAACGATAAGCAGCGGGCTGAATTTATCGACGCATATGAGGAATGGCCACTGTG
The DNA here is from genome assembly GCF_018785365.1 of Clostridium sp. MCC344. NCBI lineage: Bacteria > Bacillati > Bacillota > Clostridia > Eubacteriales > Clostridiaceae > Clostridium > Clostridium sp. MCC344. The sequence goes on from NZ_WQPQ01000024.1 coordinate 116,991, forward strand.
GATCGATAACCAGGAAACTGGGGAGAAGTACTATCGGTATGAACTTCCGGATGGTACAAGCTTTGTAATTAAGACCTATCATGCAATGCTGTATAACTACGATGCACTGGAATATGGGAATTACAAAGAGGGATATGGAGAAAATGAACAGTATCTTCTGAAACCTGGAAAGTTCTTCCGGGACTGCCGAACGAACCGCTCAACGTTGATTGATAAGTTGAAGGAATTACAGAAAGCGGGAAGCTGATATGGAGAAGAGTGGAAAACACAGGTACACCTTGATAGATATTCAAACTGGAGAGATCATATGCGCGGATCTTACAGCCGGTGAAGTATACCGCATTACAGGAATCCCGTCTCAACAGGTCAATAAATACTGGCAGAGAGGGACGATCCGTGACAGCATATGGAAAGTGGTCTTGTATGAAGAAGGTGATGAAGGCATTTGGACACCTGAACTTTGTATGCGTTGGGATTGTATCCGGAAGATGGTCCTGGGCGGCCTGAAGTATGGCAAAGGTACATACGAGGAAAAGATAGCGAGGTGGAGAAATCGTGCCAGCAAGGAAGCGTAGCACAGAACTTAGCCGGACGGAGGTCTGCGTCCAGACACAAAAGGGTAACCACAAGACCTGTGGAAATGGCAAGACCGGTGTGTGGCGGGAAGGAACTGTGATTGGTATCTTCAGCAATTTCGCCCATGTGAGACTACAGAGTGGCGTATGTGAAAGTGTGTCATGGTTGGAGATAGCAGGTGAGGACAAGGAGGATGGCGATGAAGAAGATTAAGTTATTTCCGACGCCGCATATGGAGGTTCGGATCTTTGTATCAGATGAGATGGAGAAGGATTTCATGGAGTGCCGACGGAAAACCGGAAAGGGAAAAATTCATAGAATCCCTAGCTGTGATAAGTGCAGCTGGGAGGAACTTAATGTTTGCAATACATGTATTTGTATGCATGAAAGTGTACGAAAGCAGCTGGGAGGCGTAAACAGTGAGATTGACAGAAAAGACAGATAGTGGCAACTGGTGCCTGAGAGATGTTCCGTGGTTCGAGCTGAAGCCCGGCACAGTGCTTACAGAAAAAGTCTGGGAAAAGCTCTACGGGGCGCTCTGGAAGTTGAAAGATTATGAAGATACAGGATTAAGTCCGGAAGAAGTGGAAAGCGTCAATGATTTTGAGAAGAGCCAGACATACAGGGCGATTGCGGAATTGCAGGAAGAGAGGGAGAAGCACAGGTGGATCCCGGTGACAGAGAGACTGCCGGAAACTGGTGATTATGTGCTGCTCTCGTTTTCCAACTTCTCAGTCCCAGCCATTGGAAGATATGACGAGGACGAAGAGGGCGGAGCATTTTTTATTGGTGATGAGACAGAATCACTTGTTAGCCAGGATATGTTTGTGAATGCCTGGATGTCGTTGCCAAAACCGTACAGAGAAGAGGTGGAAGAAAAGCCCGTTGCGGATACCGGCTGGAAAGACCACTATATGGGACGGTTTGAAAAAGTTGAATAAGGTCAGGAGGAGAACGATGGAGTGGGTATTGTTTGAAAAAGAAAAGGCTAAAAAAATAGATAAGCTGTTGGAACGCTATGGACGAATCCAGCGCAAGAGAGCCTGGCATAAGCGTAGCAGGACAGGAAAGCGGAAGTAAATTAAGATTTTGGAGAAATAGCATGAGAGATGAAGAAATAAAATATTGCCCTTTTAGGGTGGTAACAGAAACATTTCCGGCGATGTGTGTAGGGAATGGAGATATTACGAGAACAAGTTTTGAAGTGTGTTTGAAAGAGCAGTGTCCGGCTTTTTATGTGGCTCATGGCGGATATGGTCAAGAATATGAACGATGCAAGCGGTTGAAATAACTATTAAGATTTTGGAGGCTATGAAAAGCTAAAAGAATCATATAAAGCTGGGCAAATCTTAAATTATGAGAAGGAATGATGAGGATGAAAGATAGAAATGCAGAAGGTTATCCAACGGCGGCCAGAGCAATCAAGGCAGCTGATCGGCCACCGGAGAATGTGATCATGTTCCGGAAGATGATCAAGGCGATTGGTGTGATCCTCCATGTGAGGGTGCTCGGCAAGGTGACGCTGATCGATGAAAGGGGACGGCGATGGTGATGAGTAAAGAATGGAATGAGAAAGTAGCCAATGCACTGAAAAAGAAGATGAAGGCTACTGACTACGCGATCATGAGCGAGGACCGGAGTCGTCGGAGCTGGAGCGCGGCACATCCGGCGTACATGGGAACAAGCCTTTGCCCGGATCCGCGTTATCGAGGAGGTGATACCAAGCATGCATAATAGACAGGTCAATCTTAGAAATATTAAACTGCGTGATCATAACATATCGCGAGCAAAATACAACGAACTAAAGTATTTCTGCATCCAGTACGCTGAGAAAAAGCAGAAGCTTGAGAACGTTTATGGACTGAGAGCAATGGTGAATGACGGAATACCGAAGGGAAATCTATCTGGGGATGCGACGGCACAGGAAGCAATTCGCAATGTAATGCTTCAAGAGGATTTAAGGCTGATAGAGGAGACAGCTAAGAAAGCATCCCCAGAGATTTACAAGTGGATTTTAAAGAACGTGACTGAAGGAACACCATATGAGTGGATGACTGTTCCGGTAGGGCGGCGGCAATTTTATGAGTATCGACGGTATTTCTTTTATCTGCTGGCACAGAAAAGATAGTTTATAAAAATTTTATAATTAGACTTTTTTGTGAACCAAATAATAATTTGAGTCGCTTTCAAAATTGAAATTTTCAACTAGTTTAAATTTTGCGTTATGTAAACCATATCCAAATTATTATTTGGTACAGAAAGGAGAAGCTGCAAGGGATTGAGGGGGGATTTACAAGTCGAGATGGTTGTGGTAAGGTGCAGGAAAGAGACGGTGTTTTGGGATGTCAATACTATTGACACCTGAATTTAAAACAAGAAAAAGCCGCCTATTTGTTGGTAGGCGGCTTTAATCATCATGTTCTGAGATAATAGGAATATTATATTTAGCGATAGTTTTTTCTCGCCATAAAGCGTAAACTTCTTCATCGATGGTTTTGGATATATATAAATTACGCATTTTGGCCCAATCTTGCAAGAAAATATTCAGATTATCATCGGTAAAAGAAATTCCCCACATGGTACGTTTGTTTCCGTGTGAGTCGACAGCGGTAGCTTTGGTTGGATAGACATCTAATTCAGCGATATTCATGATATCAAAAAACATATCAATAATATCTGTGTAGGTGTTAAATACTTTGTTCATGCTTTTTCGCGGCGATAGTCCACATAGCCAACTTAATGAGACGTTAAATGTTGTTGCAATTTTTATCAACATTTCAAGAGACGGTGTTTTAGCACCAATTTCGTAAGACGATATACTGACTGGTGAAGCATTTATACGTTCTGCGAATTCTTTTTGAGTCAGTTGTAGGTCAGAACGAAGTTCTTTAAGATGAGCAGATAATTGTTCAGAAAATTTGGCATCCATCAGAGCACCTCCTTTATGTATATATATTATACCATATTGATAATATATATACAATGAGAAAATAAAACTATGCTAATAGTATTGACATAATACTAATAGTATGATAACATAAAACATGGGAGGAGGGATAACGATGAAGCAAATTATATTAAAAGTTAAAGATGAAACACATAAAGCAGCGAGAATCAAGGCTTTAATGTTAGATAAATCTTTAATGCAGTATGTGATAGATCTTATGGAAAAAGATTTAGGCAACAAAAAAGAGCAATCACGCTGAGTTTGGCGACCTACGTGATTGCTCCAAAACCTGAAACCTGTAAACCCAGGAATCACCTTGTATTGTAAGGGATTCCGTCAGAAATTGCAAGGAGGAATTTGCAATGCAGAATTTAATGGTCTTTGAAGGACACGATGTAGAAGTATTTGAACTGAATGGACAGGTATTATTTAACCCGAAGCATGTGGCTGAAATCTTGGGTATTAAGAATGTGAATGATAATATCTCAAGAATGAATGCAAAACAGGTTGTAAAGCTGACAAATTCTAAAGTCGGTAAAACCGATTTTAGAAAATTACATAACACAGGCGAGAATTTCCTCACCGAAAGCGGCGTGTATAAGCTAGTATTCAAGAGCCACAAGCCAAATGCAGAAGCTTTCACAGACTGGATCGCAGATGAGGTTCTCCCGACTCTTCGTAAGACTGGTTCTTATGAGATGCCAAAACAGGACAAGCCGAAGAAAGAGAAACTACCTTCCGTAAACATGATGGTAAAGAACATCAAGGAAGCTCTGCATGATGCCGGTGTAGATTCCAAGTACATAGCTGCCGAAGTGGTGCGGATCTATTCCGACTCCGGCTATCCGGTAAAGACAAAATTGATTTCTGATGTTCCAGAGCTTTGGGACTGCACCAGTATCGCAAAGAATCTGGGAATATATTCGGAGAATGGCAGACCGCATGATAAGGCTGTCAGCGCAATCATCCAGAAGTTAGATATCTTTGCAGATGAAATCGTGAGAACTGCATACAGCCGAAATGGGCATGACGGCGTCACGGTCCAGTATAAAGGCAGCGTCCTGGAAAAGGTCAGAGAATGGCTGATCGAGAATGATTACCCGACCGTAATTAAGCTGGAACTTTCCAATGGCAACAGCAATAAATGCAAGGTTGTTTACGGGGAGGTGGCATGATGAACATTCAGGAGGAATTAAGAATCTCTAATTATCAGCCAGTCTCATTCTTAAAAGGTTCAGAGATGGGAGACTTATATGAGGCAATGGTAGAATATTGGCGATTAAAAGGAGCCGATGCAAGCGGAGCATTTGCAGCATCATTGTTTTATAACTTAGGACGCACCCATGGAATTCGCGATGAGCGGGCAAGGAAAAAGAAAGAGATGTAAAAAGTGGGTAACTACGAGGGGGTACTTTCGTGATATTATGGTATCGTGCTTGAAGCCAAGGGCATACAGCCGGCGGCTTCCTACATCCTCCTCAAGTGAAGGTATACGTGGGCGGCCGTTAGGCAGAGCGGTCGCCAATTATCAGGGCGTAGCTCAGTAAGCAGAGCAGCTGGCTTATATCCAGCGTTGGCGGGGGTTCGAGTCCTTCCGTTCCGATTTGCCTGGTTTAAGGGTTCTCCACCCGGACGTTCCAGGTGCATGAAAGACATCCTTGTGAGAGGGTGTCTTTTTAGGTTGTAAATGAATATTATTTGATATAAAATAAAAGAAAAATGTTAAAATGGAGAAATAAAATGAAATCTGATATCATTTTTATAATTGCAGTTATTGTTCTTGCTGTGCTTATGTATATATTACTCTTTTGGCTGATTATAGATACATTTGAGACAAGACGGTATAAGAGTGAGTATAAATCAACAGTTGGGGCTATAAAAAGCATATTGCAAACTTATTTTAGAACACGGAATTACGATGAATGTATTTTAGAAATTGATATTCTTTTTAGAAATCACATTATGAAAAATGAAAGATTGAAAAAGGAATTCAATAATGTTGTAGTGCTATTAGAATGTCATATATTAGACATAAATTCAGGCAAGATAAAAATAGAATGTGGGAATATTGACGATTATAAAATTGCTACTAGTGAATTCTTGGCTGAGTATCAACTACGAAATCCCTTGGAGCAAATCAAGGGCACTGATTTTTTAATATTAAAACAATTGATAGACTGTTTGGAAAGCCAAAAAGTGGATGAGGGAAAAACAGTTGTTAATCGTATTGCAGTAGAATTAAAAACGCTAAAAGATAGCAATTTAGAGAATGAAAAAAATAGTAAGAAGCAAGACGCAATGACTAAAGTGGGATTAGTTTTATCAGTTGTGTTTGGATTAATGACTTTTATACAGTTTTTTACATAAAACGCATGCAGTTATATATGGAGCCACCGCCGCGTGGCTCTTTTCTTTTACCCAAAACCGACGAATCGGAGGTGATGAGCATGGCCAGAGCGCCGGATCCGAGAATTGAAAAGGCGAAGGCCATGTACCTGGAAGGTATGAAATTAGTTGAGATTGCAAGTCAACTAAATCTGCCGGAGGGAACGGTCCGCCGATGGAAGTCCACACATAAGTGGGAAAACGAACGCTCGGATAAAAATAGCGAACGTTCGGAAAAGCGAAAGCGCGGCGCGCAGCCGGGGAACAAGAACAGCTCTGGTGGTCCGCCTGGGAATAAGAAAGCAGTTACTACGGGAGAGTTTGAGACTCTCCTTTTTGATTGTCTGGAACCGGAGGAGCGGCGGCTGGCACAGGCAGTTCCGGAAGATAAAGAGACGCTGCTTATGCAGGAGATCCAGCTTCTTACGGTTCGGGAACGCCGGATGCTGAAGCGGATCGACCTTCTGAGACAGTCTCCGGATGATTCCGATGAGGTCTCCGGAGACGAGACAGGGATGACTGTTGTGAGTCATAAAATGGGAATCGAAAAGGACAAAGATACAGATCTTCGTGAATATCAGGGGAAGCTGGGGCAGATCCAGCACATTGAGGAAGCCTTAACCAGAGTGCAGGCAAGAAAACAGGCTGCGATCGATGCGCTGCACCGGTATGGTGTGGATGATGCACGCCTGGAGATCGAGATGATGAAGCTTGACCTGGCGGCACTGAAACTTGGCGGTCAGGAGCAGGAGCTTGAAGATGACGGATTCCTGGATGCACTGAATGTAGAGTCTGATACGCTTTGGGGTGATGTCGATGGAGATTAAGGATCGTATCGCCGATATGCGCGATAAGCTTCAGAAGATGAAGTCACAGAGAGGGATCCTGACGAAGGTTCAGATATTCAAGTTCCAGCCGTTTTCCAGAAGACAGAAGCAGGTTCTTACCTGGTGGATGCCGGGGAGCCCTGTGAAAGATTATGATGGCATTATTGCGGACGGTGCGATCCGCTCGGGAAAAACGGTCTGTATGTCGCTGTCCTTTGTGTTTTGGGCGATGGAGAACTTCAGCGGTCAGAACTTCGCAATGTGCGGCAAGACGATCGGTTCCTTTCGAAGAAACGTTCTATTCTGGCTGAAGCTAATGCTCAAGAGCCGAGGGTACAAGGTTGCGGATCATCGGGCCGATAATCTGGTTGAAATCACCCGAAAGAATGTCACGAACTACTTTTACATCTTCGGTGGTAAGGACGAACGCAGCCAGGACCTGATCCAGGGTATCACTCTGGCTGGGGTATTCTGCGATGAGGTTGCGCTGATGCCGGAGAGCTTCGTTAACCAGGCGACAGGACGTTGCTCGGTGACAGGATCCAAGTACTGGTTTAACTGCAACCCGGATGGACCATATCATTGGTTCAAGGTCAATTGGATCGACAAGGCGATCGGATACCTCGGAAAGAAGAAGGCAGCCAGGCTGCAGGAAGAAGCCGCCGCGAAAGGCACGGAGCTGAACCTCAAGAAACTCCTGTATGTGCATTTCACGATGGACGATAACCTGAGCCTGTCAGAAGCGATCAAAGCCCGATATCGCAGCATGTACAGCGGCGTGTTCTTTAAGCGTTACATCGAAGGACTCTGGGCGATGGCTGAGGGTATCATCTACGACATGTTCGACCGGGACAGGAATGTGGTGGACGCAGAAGCCATTGCGGCGGAATATCGGCAGAGAACCGGTCGGGAGTTCTGGATCGGCGACAAGTATGTCAGCTGTGACTATGGTACCCAGAACCCGACGGCGTTCCTGCTGTGGAGCAAGGGAGCTGATAACAAGTGGTACTGCCGCAGGGAGTATTATTATTCCGGACGCGATAAAGGGCAGCAGAAGACAGACAAAGAATTTGCTGAAGATCTGACGGCGTGGCTATCCGGAGAAAAGATCCGGACGGTGATCCTGGACCCGGCAGCAGCATCTTTCAAGGCAGAGTTAGAAAAAGATGGTTACAAAGTAAAGAAAGCGAAAAATGATGTTTTGGATGGGATCCGTTTTGTGGCAACCTTGCTGCTTTCGGGTTCTATTTTTATTGATGCATCCTGCGAGAACCTGCTGAAGGAATTTGCTTCTTACATCTGGGATGCAAAAGCCGGAGACCGCGGGGAGGATAAGCCGGTGAAGGAGCATGATCACGCGCTCGATGCTCTCCGCTATTTTTGCTACACGATCATTCGCGGAGTTGGTGGCATGAAGATTTTAAAGTGAGGTGAGGAAACATGGACATTGAAGTAATTAAGAAGCTGATCCGAAAATATCAGAGTGGGCATACGGATTTTGTGAGGCAAGCTGAAAAGGCGAAGGCTTACTATCGGAATGAGACGGATATTATGTTCCCACCGCTGAAGGAGAAGCAGGAGAAGAGCGAGAAGCCGCTACGGAATGCAGACAACCGGATTCCATTCAACTTCCACGGTTTGCTGGTTAACCAGAAGGCATCGTATATGTTTGCGGCACCTCCGATTTTTGATCTTGGAAACAAGAATGCGAACAAAAAGTTAACACAGTTTCTTGGGGATAAATATCCGAAAGTGTGCAAAGACCTGTGCATTGAGGCATCGAACTGTACGGTCGCATGGCTGCATGTCTGGAAGGATGGGAAAGGTGCATGGAAGTATGCGGTAGTTCCGGCAGAACAGATCATTCCGGTATGGACGAGTGATTTGGAAAAGGAGCTTTCTGGCGTGTTCCGGAGCTATCAGAGCATCGATGAGGAAACCGGTGACAGGTATACCGTTTACGAGTACTGGAACGATAAAGAATGCACGGCATACCGGCTAAAAGCGGGAGATGAACTGGATCAGCTGATTCCGTATCAGATGTTTCTGGTTGATCCGGAGCTGTGCGAATATTCGGATTGCTATCAGCACGGAGTTGGGGAGGTACCATTCTTCCCGTTCTTTAACAATAACATCGACACAGACGATCTGAAGAACATCAAGCCGTTGATCGATACTTACTGTAAGGTGTTCAGCGGTTTCGTAAATGATCTGGAAGACATTCAGGAAGTGATTTTTGTTCTGACCAATTATGGAGGCGAGGATCTGGGGCAGTTTCTTCGGGATCTCAAGGATTACAAAGCAATCCAGATAGAGAGCGACGGAGATGGGGATCATTCCGGCGTTTCAACATTAACAATTGAGCTGCCGGTAGAAGCCAGAGAAAAGCTTCTGGAGATTACAAGAAAATGTATTTTCGAACAGGGCATGGGTATTGATCCGGATCCGCAGAACTTCGGAAACAGTTCCGGAGTTGCGCTGCAGTTCCTGTATTCCCTTCTGGAGCAGAAAGCCGGCTTGCAGGAAACGGAGTTCCGTTTAGGCTTCGGACGGTTCATCCGCTGCATCTGCCGGCTTCAGGAGATCAAGATCAAAGACGGCACGATCGTGCAGACCTGGACGAGGACCAGTGTAAAGAATGATCAGGAGTTATCCCAGATCGCATCTCAGAGCAAAGGAATCATCTCTGATGAGACGATCGTCAGCCACCACCCGTGGGTAGATGATCCTGAGAAGGAAATGGATCTCTTGAAGGAACAGGAAGAAAGCTCAGCGGCAGATATCTCGGACATGTTCCCGAAAGAAGGCGCATCGGGTGATGAAGGCGGTGATACGTGATGTCCTACTGGGAGAAACGTCAGGAGGAAACATACAAGGCCGGAGAGATGCAGGTAAATCAGTATTTCATGCGACTGGAGAAAGCATTTAATCAGGCGAAACGGGAGCTTCAGAAGACCGTGGAGAGCTTTTACTGGCGATATGCGAAGGAGAATGGGCTGACGTATTCAGAAGCCCAGAAACGGCTCGATAAAGCGGAACTGGGAGAATTGAAGGACTTCGTTGAGAAGGCAATGAACAACATCGGGAAATATAACCAGGATGTCAACAACATGTCCATCAAGGCCAGGATGACCCGCTATCAGGCATTGGAAGCGCAGGTGGACGCGATCCTCCGGGAACTGTATGCTGTGGAGTATGAGGCAGAAGGGACATGGACGATGCAGGAGGTGTACGGCGATACCTATTACCGAACCTGGTATAACATCGATCAGTACCATGGCTTTCATGCCGAGTTCGCCCAGATTGAGCCGAGGACGTTTGAGCAGCTGATCAAATATCCATTCAATGGTGCCAACTTCTCATCCAGGCTCTGGAAGCAGAAAGACCACCTGCAGTCTCAGCTCATGGAATCGCTTACAACTATGATGGTCCAAGGAGCATCCCCGCAGAATCTGGCCGGAGAGTTCGCTAAGAAGATGCAGTCAAAGAAGGCGGATGCGTACCGGCTCCTGCACACGGAGAGCTCATTCCTGATGAGTGAAGCAACTCACGCCGGGTATAAAGAGGACGGCGTGGAGCAATATGAGATTCTGGCCACGCTGGACAGTAAGACCTGCGGCGTGTGCGGGAAGCTGGATGGGAAGATCTATTTTGTTTCGGAAGCGGTGGCAGGAAAGAACATGCCGCCGTTCCATCCGTGCTGCCGATGCACGGATGTTCCGTATTACCCGGATACCCCGACGGAGGGAATGAAGTGGGCCGCCAGGGATAAAGATGGCAACAACATCGAAGTGCCGGAGAGTATGACGTATGAGGAATGGAAGAAGAAATATTTAAATGCAGGTCTTCAGCCGGTTGTAACACCGCAGGAAGAGGCGGCGAATGGTCAGATAGAACTTTTGAAAAAGTATGGCAATCTGACCAACATCATGTTCACTGGCACTGCTGAAGATATGACCAGATGGAGCGAATTGCAGAAGATATCGGGCAAAACGGAAAAGGAACTCTTATCTGAAATGTCGAAGAGTGCCGATAACTGGGAATCTATTTTGAAAATGCAGTCGGAAACGACAATGAAACCGTTTGTTAATCAGTTGCTGGAAGCTGCAACAGATACAGAGCTTGGAGCCTTGCGCACATGGAGCGGTGGATCTTATGTAAATATCAATCGCTATCTAAGATACGGAATCAATGTTGATCCTATTTCCAAAAAGGCGGCAAAGGACATTGAGGCGGTGCTTGGCAAGGTCACGACACAAAAAGAGATCATTGTGAAGCGAGGAACCGGAACAAGAGAGATTTTTGAAAAAATGACTGGTGACTGGAAAAAGGATCCGAGTGTTTTAGTAGGACAGAAGTTTTCGGATAAAGGATTTACCGCCACTTCGCCAATGAAAGAAGGCGGTTTTAGCGGCGCTGGCAAAGGCAACGCTGAATTGTTTATAAGGGTTCCCAAAGGGACACATGGGGCGTATATCGCGCACGAAGCTTTTAACGAGGAAGAAAAAGAATTCCTCTTGCAAAGAGGGTATTCTTATAGGATAATTAAGGCAGAATACAGAGTAAATCCGCGTATTCCAGAAGATAAGGATTTAAAAGTATGGTGTGAGGTGATATCAAATGAGTGAGTATTCCTGGGATAATCCTAAGTTGCAGTTAATTTGTGGACAATGCCATTTGAAAGATAAAGATCCTAAATTATGTCATGGTGTTGAACCACCGATAGAAAAAACATTTATTCCAGAGTCCACAAGTGATTGTTTCTTTATTCGCGAATCATATTGGCAGCGAATACCGGAGGAACAGAAAGAGGGATTTAAGGAAGATATACGGGAAAGAAGCGAAAGATATTATTCGAGGATAAAAAAGAAGTCAGAGTAAACATTATTTGCAGTGTGAGGTGATATCAAATGAGTGAGTACTCCTGGGATAATCCTAAGTTGCAGTTAATTTGTGGACAATGCCATTTGAAAGATAAAGATCCTAAATTATGTCATGGTGTTGAACCACCGATAGAAAAAACATTTATTCCAGAGTCCACAAGTGATTGTTTCTTTATTCGCGAATCATATTGGCAGCGTGTTCCACAGGAGCAGAGGGATGAATGGACAGAGTTCATAAATAAGAGAAGTGATAGATTTTATGGAAAGGATTAATGTTGTATTTGAAAGGATAATAAAATGAGTTTGAAAGAGGAACTTCTGCAAATCAAAACATATGAAGAGTATGAACCTCAGAGAGAAAAATTCCGAAGTCTTGTTAGGGACAAAGAAGTGTTGGAACATTTGAATATGCTGTATGGAAAAGGATACGTTGGTGGAGACATTGAACATGGTCTTATAGAAGAGGTTTACAAAACTCCGCCAGGTCAGGGAAAACAACGCATTGGAGGATAATGAAATCAACCACCGGTCAATAGGCTGGTGGTATTTTTATACCCATTTTCAGGTGTTGCGACGTCGCAACAAACAGGGAGGTGATTACAATAGGATTTTTCAAGTGGATCAGATGGATCAGACAGCACCGTTGTAGCCATCACTACCGCAAGCATTGGAGCCGGGATTCTGGTCCGTATGGCGGATATGTGATGCGCTGCTCATTATGCGGGAAAGAGAAGGGACGGTATGATTGATATTTTTTGTACCGGAGCATCCTTCTACGGCGTAAAGCTCAGCTATGCAGCAATGGAAATCATTATGAGAGAGGATTTTGTAAAAGATCAGGACTTTATTGAGTTTGTCTTTGAAAATGGAACCAAAGGAGCGATCCGAAAGGGTACAGTCATTGGTTTTACAGAATCAACAGTAGAGGTTTAGACATGCTTAAAAGGCATGTTATTTTTATGCCCTGCCATAAGGCATAAAACTGGGCGCTACTCTGCCGGGAGTATAACCGGCCGATCCCAATACCCGGAGAGCGGGAATAAAAATCTATGGAGGTAAGCACGATGGAATGGTTAAAGACAATTTTAGAGAAGGCAGTGATCACCGACGGGAAGCTGGACGTTGATGCCACTATGAAGGAAATCAATGGGGAGTTCCCGAAGCATGCAGTACCGAAGCAGGACTACAATGATAAGGTGAAAGAACTGGGAACAGCCAATGATACGATCAAGGACCTTAAGAAAAATAATGCGGACAACGCAGATCTGCAGAAAAAGGTCAAGGACTATGAAGCTGAAGTGGCAGGACTTAAAACAGCAGCGGCGAATACCAAAAAGGAATACGCCTTAAAGGATAAGCTGAAGGAAGCAGGTGCTGTAGATGCGGATTACATCATTTACAAGCAGGGCGGTCTGGATAAATTCACATTTGACCAGGACGGTAAGGTCATCGGATTGGATGACGTTCTCAAACCGATGAGAGAAGCTTCTCCGCACCTGTTTAAGAATGCCGGCGGAACTGGTGGCTATAATCCGGCGGGAGGCGGAAATCCGCCAGGAAATAATCCGTTTGCAAAGGAAACCTATAACCTTACAGAACAGGGACGCCTGTTCAAACAGAATCCGGAGCAGGCCAGACAGCTGGCAGCTGCGGCCGGAGTAAAACTTTAAGAAAGAGAGGAATTTTAAATGGCAGGAACAACCTTACAGGACGTAATTGTCCCGGAACTTTTTAACCCGTACGTGCTTAACCGGACAATGGAGCTGTCTGCACTGGTGCAGAGCGGCATCATTGCAAATAACTCGGAGTTCGATGCGTTGGCATCCCAGTCAGCACCGACCGTTAACATGCCGTTTTTCGAGGATCTGACAGGAGAATCTGAGCAGGTGATCGAGGGAACAGATCTTGAAGATAACAAGATCACATCAAACAAGGATGTGGCAGCAATTCTCCGTCGTGCAAAGATGTGGTCCGCGACAGATTTATCCGCAGCACTGGCCGGAGCAGATCCGATGAAGGCAATTGGTACTCTTGTGGCACGCTTCTGGGAACGTGACATGCAGAAGGAGTTAATTGCCATCCTCAGTGGTGTATTTGGAACTGTGCCGGCCGGCGGATCCGGAACTCCGCCGGCAGAGACTAGGCTTGAAAGCAACATCCTGGACATTTCCGGATTAAGCGGTGCGAAAGCAAACTGGTCCGGAGCTGCGTTTATTGATGCGGAACAGAAGTTAGGTGATGCGAAGGCGCAGTTGACCGGTGTTTGCATGCACTCTGCAACAGAAGCATATCTGAAAAAACAGAATCTGATCGAGACCGTGCAGCCGTCCAATGACGTTGCATTCGGTCTGTATCAGGGAAAACGCGTTATCGTCGATGATGGCTGTCCGGTATCTGACGGTACCTACACGACGTATCTCTTCGGTAACGGGGCTGTAGCACTTGGAAATGGTCATCCTGTTGGATTCGTACCGACTGAGACCGATCGTGCAAAGCGCAAGGGTTCCGGTGTCGATTATCTGATCAACCGTAAGACCATGATCCTGCATCCGAGAGGGATCGCATGGCAGAATGCTGAGGTGGCAAAGACCGAGGGTCCGTCCAGAACTGAGGTGGCAAACCCGAAAAACTGGAAACCGGTCTATGAGCCGAAGCAGATCCGTATCGTGGCATTCAAGCACAAACTGGGATAGGAGGCGTTATGACATTTTCGGAGATGTTAGAGAAAGTGAAGAGTAACCTGAAAATCGAGGATGACACACGGGATCTCAACATCTCCGATGTCATCCTCAGTGTCTGCGATTACTGTAATATGGACCAGGACAAGCTTCCAGAACGCCTGGAGCCTTTTATCCGTAAAAAAGTGAAGGGCGTAATGGATTACGAAACCGTAAAGGGAACCAGTTATCAGCAGGACATTGCCAGCATTAAAGAGGGTGATGGAAGCATTACCTACGCCACGGATGGCAGTAACAGCCGGGAAGGCGTATACGGTTTGTCAGATGCTGATAAAACGGTACTGCGGCGTTACAGGAGGTTGAGAGGATATGTTTAACCCTTATGAAGTAATGTATGATTCGGTTATGGATGTGTACCGGTATCAGGACAAAAAGGATGACGCCGGTTTCGACGCGTCCGGCGAGAGTCTGGTGGCATCCAGCGTAAAGTGCCGATACAGCATTTCAAGCCAGGGAGCCGCAGGAAGTCCGGTGCCGTCCCTGCAGGCGGCCAACCAGCTCTTCTGCGGGTTGGAAACGGATATTCGGGAAGGTGATAAGGTGGTGGTCGCGCTGCGAAACGGGCATAAGGTGAAACTTCGGGTTGGAGAAGCACACCCTTATAGCTTCCAGTACCAGTGCCGGGTAGAGAGGGATGAGAAAGCGTGAGCAGTTCCAATTATCGAAGAAATAAGGCAGCGCTGGATGCATTTCGAAAAGATTTGGAAGCGGAGATGGGAGATCTCTCGGAAATCGATATCAAGCTCTTAAACCAGGCAGTGAATGAAGGGGTGCGGGACATCAAAAAGAATACACCGGTTCGAACCGGACATTTGAGAAAGTCCTGGCGGTCGGCTCCTGCGGTAAAAGGTCCTTCTGGGGTCAAGAAAGTTCTGGTCAATATGGCGGACTATTCTGAGTTTGTAAACTATGGGCACAGAGTTGTAAGCCGATCGGGAAAGACAACAGGATTTGTTCCGGGAAACCATATGCTGGAGAAAGGTATTTCCTATATCGACAGGCGGCTGATGGGACTTTTCAAAGCAGAGATCGAACGGATCAGGAGGGAACACGATGGTTGAGAGTCTATATAAAGCGATTGCCGCGGAATGCCGCTCATCTGTGCCGGAGCTTAAGAAGATTTACCGGGATAACATTCCACAGAACATGGAATTTCCGTGTATCCTGGTAGAGATTACGGAAACGACGGCAAACCGGCGTCTGTCAGAAAGACAGCGGATCAAACAGAACTTTGATGTTCAGTATTTCCCTGGTAATGAAAGCGAAAACCGCAGAAAAGAATGTGAAAAAGTAAAACAGAAGATGCTCCGGCGTTTTGATGTGGTAAGCGCCGATGGCATCTCTTTTTATGTTAGGAACAAAAATGCATCTATCGTGGATGATGTTCTTCATCTGTTGTTCGATGTGACCTACACCGAATACGAGAAGAAAGAGATCCCGAAGATGGAAGAAATGAACACAAATATAGAAACGGAGGAAAAAGATGGCAGGAATATGGGAAAGCCAGAATAAGGTCATTCCGGCAGCGTACATCAACCTTGTTACCAATACACCGTTGAGCATCACGGCCGGAGACCGGGGAACTGTGGCGCTGGCACAGGAACTGTCCGTGGGAGATGATGGTGCTATCTATCGCATCACAGCGACGGAGGCAAATTATCCGGAGAATGCTACTGCTGCAGATAAGAAACTGGCAAATCTGGCACTTCTGGGAGCCAAGACGGTGCTTTTATATAAGCTTCCACCAAATCATACGGATGATCATGTGGAAGCGATGCTTGCAAAGTTAAAGACGGAAGACGCAAACGTGATCGTGTATCCGTATTTGAAGTCCACAACATCTGCATCAACCGCTCAGCAGACGATCGCAAACTGGGTTAAGGCAATGCAGGAAGAGGAAGGTAAGAACATTACGGCGGTTTTGACCAATTATGTTGCAGACAGCCAGTATGTGATCAACAACGTACAGGGAGTAACGCTTTCAGATGGATCCACACTGACTGCAGCAGAAACAGGTGCATGGATCGGCGGTGTAACGGCCGGGGCAAAGATCACGGAATCCAATACCGCAAGAAAGTTTGTCGGCGCGATCGATGTAACACCAAGAATGACAAAGACGGAGATGGAGACGGCGATCAAGGCAGGAAAGCTGATCCTTACTGTGGACAAGTCCCAGAATGTCACGGTCGTGGCAGATGTAAACTCGCTGACAAGCACGACACAGACCCTCGGTGACATCATGAAGCAGAACCGGTCTGTACGTACTGCGTGCGGAATCCGGGAGGACATCGGAACGGTCTGGGATTCCAACATCAAAGGTAAGTACAACAATAACGAGGAAGGACGATCTATTTTCAAGAGCGCCCTGGTTGAGTATTTCGCTGATCTGGAACGCCGTGGTGCGATTCAGAATTTCAGTGCAGATGACATCACAGTAGAAGCCGGAACGGCGATCAACGCTGTGGTAGTAACCGTTGCAGTTCAGCTTGTTGGCAGCATGGAGATTGCCTACATCACAGTAAATTTGACGTAAGGAGGGAGACAGATGGCAAATTATACACAGCTCAGTGATACCCTCGGTGGATCTGAAGGAAAAGGCTTTATCACCCGCAGCGGACAGAACCGTGAAATGTTTGAGATTTCGAAGATCGATGCGCATGTCACACTGACTGTTGCAGAGAAAAAGCTTCTCGGGCACCGCATGAAGCAGCATAAAGTTGTTGGAGCAACCGGAGAGGGATCCGGCACCTTTTATTTCATGAATTCTGATGCACTGAAAGAGTTCATTGGATACAAAAAGAACGGCGTTTACCCGGCATCTACACTGCAGTTCCTGAATGAAGATCCGCAGTCCACGGTGGGCCGGCAAACAGTGACGCTGTTCCATGTGATCCTAAAGACAGTCCCGGTCGCATACCTGGAAGACGATAGCGAGGACCCGATCACATTTGATTCTGATTTTACATTCGATGACTGTGACTGCCTTGAGGCGTTCCAGTTACCGGAGAATTTTAGATAAGGAGAGAAGACTATGGCAGATATGAAAGAAATGGATTTATATGGCTTTTTACATCCGGAAATAACTCCGGATAAAGAGATTATCGTATCCAGCCGTTTTAAAACAAAAGGAGGGGATCCTCTTCCTTTTGTGATCAGACCGCTGACACAGGATATCTGTGATGCGATCCAGAGAGGCTGCATCAAGACGGATAAGAAAGGGAACCAGACATTTGACCGTGTGAAGTATGTAGCGGAGACAACAACGGCCGCAGTGGTGTTCCCGGATCTGAAGAATGCCGAGCTTCAGAAAACTTATGGCGTAATCGGAGAGGTGTCTCTTCTCAAAAAGATGCTTTACACAAATGAATATGATCGTCTGATCGATGAGGTTCAGACGCTATCTGGTCTGGAGAATTTCGACGATTTGAAGGATGAAGCAAAAAACGCATAAGGCATAATGATCTGGAATTTTGTCTGGCTCATTATGCCCTGCAGAAACTGCATATTCTCCCTGAAACACTGGCAACGATGCCGATTAGGGAGAAAGCAATTGTATTAGCAAGTATTGAACTTCGAATTGAGGCGGAGAAGAGAGCTGCGAATAAGCATTAGGGAAGGAGGAATCACATGGGAGTACTGAGAGCAGTGTTTGAGTTGCAGGATCGATATTCATCGCGAATCTCGAAAATCATGCAGGCCTCCGACCGGGCGGCAGCATCGATTGAAAAGGCGAGTACGGCGGCCGATAAAGTCAGTACAGGACTTGATAAGGTAGGAAAATCAGGAACAAAGGCTGGGGTAGGATTAAGCGGAGCAGGCGCGGGTGCCGACAAGACCAAGACGAAGATGAAAGGGCTTGGCGATGAGATGGAGCGGACAAAGAAAACTGCTGATCGAGTTGCCAAAGCTCTGGCGGGTGTCTTCGCTGTAAAAACTGCTGTCGATGTTGGAAAAATGCTTGGTTCTGCTTCTGATGCATATGCAAATGCAAATACCAGGCTGAACCTTGTGAATACGGATGATTCCGGGAATGCTATCGACCCGAGTTTCCAGAATAAGGTCTACGCCTCCGCGCAGCGTTCCAGGGCATCTTTTGAGAGCACAGCGAACGGAATTGCCAGCCTGGGCTTAAATGCCAGCAGCGCCTTTAAAAACCAGGATGAGCTGATTGCCTTCGTTGAGTCGATCAATAAGCAGTTTGTAATCGGTGGAACAGAAGCCGGAGCTGCGGCAGGAGCCATGGTCCAGTTAACCCAGGCGATGGGATCCGGCGCACTCCGTGGCGATGAGCTGAATTCCGTCCTGGAAGCAGCGCCGAGCATTGCCAGAAATATCGAAAAATACATGGGATGGGCGGAAGGATCCATCAAGAAGTATGCCGAGAAAGGCATGCTGTCGGCAGAGATGGTAAAAAATGCCCAGCTTGCGGCGATGGATGAGATTGACCGGAAGTTTAATTCTATGCCGATGACCTGGGCACAGGTCTGGACAAGCGCCATGAACATGATCCAGAAAGGATCAGCTCCGTTCTTGACGGTAGTCGGTTGGCTGGCGAATAACATGTCGATCATCGGGCCGCTGCTCTTGGGATTAGGTGCGGCGCTTGCGGTATACGCAACATTTACCTATGGAGCTGCGGCAGCCCAGTGGGTGCTGAATGCGGCGACAGCGGTGTGGAATGCATTGTGCACGATGAATCCAGCGGGGCTCATGATGATAGGAGTCATAGGCTTGATTGCAGTCCTGTACGCCGGTGTGGCAGCGTTTAATAAAATTACTGGTGCTTCGGTTAGCGCAACGGGAATTATTGTTGGAGCAGTGTTTACAGCAGGGGCAGTGATTGGAAATGTCTTCATTGGAACCTGGAATCTATTCACAGGAATTGTATTTAACGTGGTGAACGCATGCATCTCGTTTGCTGAGTTTTTTGCCAATTTCTTAAATAATCCGGTCCTTGCAATTGTGAACCTGATCACTGATCTTGCCAAATTTGTGGTGGGAACCATGCAATCCGTGGCTAAGGCCATCGATGCAGTATTTGGATCTAATTTATCTGGTATTGTAAGTGGATGGTCCAGTGCTGTTGATAAATTCAAAGGAGCAATCAAATCGGAAGGACAGATTAGCTTTGATCGTGTCGATACAAGTAAGTATCAGATGAATCGGATTTCGTACAGTGATTCTTTTAAGAAAGGTTATGACTGGGGATCCAACGCAGCCGGTAAAGCAACCGATTTCTTTAATGGCGGTGTCGGATCTTCGATCGGAACCGTCGGGGATCCGGCTGTCGTAAAGGGAACTGAAAAGAATGGCAGCATCAAGGCGTCGTTGGAAGATGAGGATATTAGCTATCTGAAGGAACTTGCAGAACGTGACTATGTTGCGAGAATCGCCCAGAATACACTGGCGCCGAACATCGCAATCACATTTACCGGGGATATTCACAAGGAAACGGATTACGAGCAGATCGGACCGGCAATCGCTCAGATTCTTAGAGATGAACTGGAAACAGCACCGGAGGGATTATACTGATGAGCTACAGCGTGTACATCAAATACAGGAGTAAACGGTATAAGCTTCCGGTGAACCCGGAAGAAATCAAGAAGAAACAGAAGCTGAATATTGAGAAATACCAGGTGCTCGGCAGCGGACAGGTAAGCGTTCCAACTTACCAGGCATTGAATGAGTATAACTTCGAATGTGAACTTCCGCACCATGAGATGCACTATATGGAACCGGGCAGCCGCGCGGATCCGGACTGGTACATTCGAATGCTCACGAAGGCACAAAAAGAGAAAACGCCGGTCCGGCTCATTTATTCCAATGGCATGACGGATGATGAGTCGGTGATGGTGCTGGTGGAATCCTGTGAAATTTTGGAAAAATCGGGAGAAGAGGGGGATAAATATCTTGCCCTCTCGTTCCTTCAGTATCGGAAACCGTCAAAGAAATACCGCGCGGTTGTGACACCGGTAGCGACGGTGGCCCAGCCAGAGACACCGCAGCCAACGAACCCGGCAGTGGAGGAAGGAAAGACATATACTGTGCAGAAAGGAGATTCCCTCTGGAAGATCGCAAAACAGTTCTATGGGAATGGGGCGCAGTATTCGAAAATCGTAAGTGCGAACGCGGATAAGATCAAAAATCCAAATTTGATTTATCCGGGGCAGGTATTCACGATTCCATCATGAGGAGGACGTTATGCAGCTATGCGTGGAAAATAATGGTGTGATCTATGAAATATCAGAAATGTGCTCGGAGCTTAGCTGGCAGGACAAATTGAATTCTGGCGCTTCCGTCCTGGAATTTACATACTTGTATGACGGAGAACTGATGATCAAAAATGGAGATGTCGTCCGACTCACTAATACCAGTGAGAAGGATGGCATCTTTTTCGGAGAAGTATTCCGTGTCAGTATGGGTGAAGACCGGCGGGTGAAAGTAAAGGCGTATGATCAGTTACGACGCGGAAAGTCTAAAGATATCATTCCATTAAAAGGCGGACAGGACAATGTGGTATCTGTTACTCAGTCGATGTGCAGATATCTGAATCTAACGGCCGGGGATATGCCGACAGGAATTTCATACAAAGTTCCAAAGGATAAAGTAAAGTACCAAGACACATGGATTGATGTGATCTATGAACTGATCGGAGATACCCTTCTTAATACAAAAACTGCGGATAATCCGCAGGGAGAATGGTATCGTTTGGCGGACGTTTACGGAAAAATCCGGTTGGATAACCTCCGGGACCTTCAGCTCCCTTTGGTACTTGGTGATGATTCCCTAGCATATGGATACAGCTGGGAGAAGTCCATCGATGATGAATTTTACAATGTGGTGAAGATCTCCTGGATGGATGAGAAGAACGGAAAGGCGCAGACCACCCAGGCTGCAGATCAGGATTCAGTAAATCGATATGGAAACCTACAGTATTATGAGCATGTTTCGGATAAGAGCGCTGACGCGGGAAAGCTTCAGGAGAAGGCGAAGAAGCTTCTACAGCTATATAACCATGAGAAAGAAACGATAAAGCTGTCCTGTATCGGGGATCATTCTGTGAGAGCTGGATGCAGTATTTATGGCAGCATTGCAGATATCGAACTGGACCGGCGTGTGATCGTAAAAGAAGTAACACACAAATATTTGCCGACGCACACAATGGAACTGGAGGTGATTGCCCAATGATGCTGACGGAAGAATTGAAGAAAGTGATGAGCGCATTTCTGAACAATCAGAAACTGCCCGCGATAATTGTGGGTACCTATGACGGATCCGGGGTTCGGGTGAATGAGAAGTTCAAGATCCCAGCGGCACAGCTTTCTGGAAACATGAAAGCGCAGCTGAGGACAGGAGATAAGGTCCGCATGATTGCGGGAACCGGTTGGGAGGAATTTTACGTATTGGAGATCATTGAACGGCGTCTGGCCTTCAAGGAGGAAATAAAAGAGGAGGCGCTGAAGTAATGGCTTTGACATCAGATACCAGAATTCAGAAACAGACATTTTCAAATCGGAGCTACAACGACTCAGGCACCTGTATTCGTGGAATGGTAAATGATCTGGAGGCACTGGGGCAGGCAATCCGGAAACGACTCTCGACGCAGCAGTTTGAATATCCGATCTACAGCTTCAATTATGGAGTGAACTGGCGGGACCTGATCGGACAGGATCAGGAGTATATTCGGGCTGAGATGCAGCGGATGATCCGGGAGACACTGCTGCAGGACGACAGGATCAGCGATGTGTCTGGCTTTTTGTTTGAGTTTAAGGGAATCACCTGCGTATGTTCTTTTGATGTGTCGAGCATATTTGGTCAGTTACGGGAAGGAGTTGAGGTGAATGTTTGAAGATAAGACGTATGAAAATATCCTTCAAGGTATGCTCAATCGTGTCTCTAACGATGTGGACAAACGAGAGGGCAGTGTGATTTATGATGCCCTTGCCCCGGCGGCGTATTTTCTGGCAGATCAGTATTTTCAGCTGAGTAACTTTGTTGACCTTGTTTTCCCGGACACAGCGGTCGGAGAGTATCTGGACCGTGCCGTTAGCGGATATGGAGTGAATAGAAAAGTTGCAAGCCCGGCAGTTCGGAAAATCGTAACATCCGGAGATGTTGCAATCGGGACAAGATGGATGATCAGTGATGTGGCATATCGGATAATCGGTCGGATAGATGAAAATGTCTATGAGGCAGAATGCGAGACAGCAGGGAAGATCGGAAATACATATTCGGGCTCTTTGGAGCCGCTCTCAGCAGTTTCGAATGTGACCGCAGAACTGATGGACATTATTACTGATGGAGCCGATGAAGAGGCAGATGAAGCGCTGAGAGAACGTTTCTATGAGAAGGTACGGAATCCAGCGACATCGGGAAATAAACATCATTACAGACAGTGGGCTCTTGAAGTCCCTGGCGTCGGAGATGCGAAAGTATTTCCTCTTGATTCTGGAGATGGGACATTAACAGTACTGATTGTAGATGTAGACAAGGCGAGAAACCCTTCGTTGGAGCCTGCCGTGCGAGATTATATAGAAACGGTTCGTCCGATCGGAGCAACGGTCACGGTCTCAAGTCCGACAATGAGGTCTGTCAATGTGTCAGCGAATGTGATTCTGGATGGAACAAAAACGTTGGATGATGTGCTTGCTATGTTCAAGAGCCAGTTCACGGAGTATTTGAAATCGTTGGTTTTTGTGGAGTATCGTGTCAGCTATGCGAAAATCGGAAGTCTTCTTCTCAATATTGAAGGAGTCCAGGATTACGATGATTTAAGGCTTAATAATTCCACCGGCAATATCATAGTAGGAGAGAAAGAAATTCCTGCGATGGGTACGGTAAGTCTGGAGGAGGTGCATACAATTGCGGCTGATTGAGGTCTTACCAGATTATTACGATGATAACAAAACGATGCAGGAGATTCAGGGAAATCTATCGCAGGAGTCGGATAACTTGGAAGATGGCCTTGCAAATACCTTAAAGGAGATATATTGGACAAGTGCTACGGGAAAAGGATTGCTCTCAAGACATGAGAGAATATTCGGAATTATCCCTGATGCAGGAAAATCAGATCGTTACCGGAGAGAAAAAATTTCAGCAAAAGCGGCAGGGGCCGCGACCACATTGGTGGCACTGATCCGGAATATCGCAGAAAGTTATACCAATGCAGCGGTAGAGATAAAAGAGGATAACCCGAAATACAGAGCAACGGTTCGGTTTACGGGAACATCGGGAATTCCTGGGAACATTAAAGACATCAAAGAGAGTATCGAAGAAGCGATTCCATGCCATATCAGGATATTGTATGAGTATATTTTCAACACCTATGGAGCTGTTGGAACCTTCACGCATGAACAGCTTGCTGCATTTACTCATTATAAGATTCGAAATGGACACTTGAAGACCAGAATCATGGAGATGGGGACTTATCAGCATATCGAACTTGGGCAGCTGACTCATGATCAGATTACGAAAGGAGATTTACCGAATGGCAACTAACACAACAAATTATGGATTTAAAAAGCCAGATGAAAGTGATTTCTATGACGTGGCGGATCAGAATAAAAACTGGGATCTGGCAGATGAAGCACTGAAAAATCTGGATACGCCGACATTTGAAGACTATACTGGATCAACCGCAGTTCCGTCAGCAACGGATGCAATCGATCAGATCAAATCGAAAGGAAAGCTGGGGACACTCTTATCAAATATCAAGGCTGCATTTAAAGGGGCTTGCTTAATTGGCCATATTGTCAATAACTGCGTGACCGACAATGCCGGATTGCCGTTATCAGCGGCGCAGGGCAAGATCCTGAAAGACCTCTACACTCAATTGTATAGTGACAAGGCCGATGTATCTGCTTTGAATTCATATGCTACGAAAAGCGAACTAACTGCATCTAAAAACGGATACCCAGGTGTTAAGACTATCAAAAGTCTTAGCTCTGCCTGTCAATTGACGCAGGCGGGTTCTTATCATTTTGAAGCGATTACTGCTGACGTCAATAAGGATGCTGGGACAGAAATATTTTCAGAGTATAATATGGGGGATTTTTATGCTCTTTTGCTCGGAGAAGATAGCAATTCAAATGACGGATGTAACTTTGGCACATTATTGATTGCTTCTCCTCGCATCAATAATGGAATTTGGATCTGCACAATCTGGCAGAAAAAAATGATACATTGGTATAAAATTGCGAAAATATCAACTGATTAGGCAACACAAAATACTGCTTCCCCACAAAATGAGCTTCCTGATGGAGTTGTTATACCAGCATTAGTCGACCAGTTCCATAAATTGATATCGCCGCTTGTTGTAAATGCTAAAATTCTCGATTCATTGGACTGCTGACGCAAAATAAGAGATCTACACTCAAAGTTTGGGCGGAATCCATTGGGAATAACTCCTAATTTTAATACATTATAACCAGATACTTCAGATGTTGTTGTTACTGTAATATGCGCAACTACGATTTTCCCATATTTATAAAACTTGATGTATGATTCATCAGTGACATTTTGCTTCGACTGTAAAGCTGCGGAAGAAACAACGAGATCTGACTTTAAAACATAATCGGATAACATTGATATTGTCGCAAGCCGATACTGTTCCTGCCATGTATTATTTCTCAATATTGTAACCGCGGCACTATTTTTTTCTAAAATAAGCTGGTTTGGACCATCTGGGGTATCAATAATTATTGTTGCAAATCGTCCATCACTTTTTTGCCAATTAACGTAACCACCAATCATTTCACCGCCAATAGAAATTTTTTTCCCCATGTCACTATACAATTGAGTATGTGTTCTGGGTAAATGCCCTATCAGAGCCTCCATCCTTTACAATGAAAAGCGAAGGAAAGGAGGCTTTTATGATAGAGCAGATCATCAAAAACGTACTTAATGAGATGACATCACGGCTGGATCCGGAGCAGATGGAGCATCTCAGCAATGTACTCTATTTGAATTTTCATGGAAAAGAAATTCAAGAAGAGCACACAGAGTTGGTTGACACAGGTGAGGATGGAGACGAGGCAAAAATCCGGATGTTCGTGGCCAGCAAGATTGCCATGAACAGGAAGCGAAAAACGTTGCAGCATTATGTGAAGGAAGTTCGGAATGTTCTGGCGTTTCTTGGGAAGAGCATTGACGCAGTGACGGGAATGGATCTCCGGATGTACTATGGATATATGAGGGAAAAGCGTGGAATCAAAGCAGTGACAATGCAGACGAGATTGCACTATTTATCCAGCTTCTGGGATTTTCTCATCACAGAGGAGCTTGTCAGAAGCAATCCCGTGAAAAAAGTGGGGACGTTAAAGCTTGAAAAGGAGATCAAGAAACCATTCTCAGCTGAGGAAATGGAGCGTTTACGTGATGCCTGCCCAGGAGTTCGAGACAGGGCGATGATAGAATTTTTATATTCGACCGGAGTCAGAGTTTCAGAGATGGCAGCGTTAAATGTTGGCGACATTGAAATGGGAAGACAGGAACTGATCGTATATGGAAAGGGGAGCAAAGAGCGAAAAACTTATCTGACAGATTCAGCGAAGTTTTACTTGAAGAGATATTTAAAAGAGCGAGATGCAAAAGATTCTGAGCCGCTATTTGGCGCGGAGCATCGTCCGGATCAGCGGTTGACGGTGGCTGGAATCCAGTACATGCTTCGGCAGCTGGGTGCCCGGGCCGGAGTTGAAAAAACACATCCGCACCGATTCCGACGGACGATTGCCACGGATTTGCTTGCGCGTGGAATGCCAATTGAGCAGGTAAAAGAGTTCCTTGGACATGAGAAGCTTGACACGACCTTGATTTACTGTACGGTCAAGGAAGAGCAGGTAAAAGCCAGTCATAGAAAGTACGCGTAAAGTCATAGAATAGTCATAGAAAAAGGCGGGCGGCAACGGTCGCTTATTTGTCATGCGCAGAGGTATGGCTGCGGGAGTCGGCAGATCTGACAGACCGGCTTAATTGTATAGTGAGATGAGCACTCTAAATAATCTGGTAAAAAAATCGTATATGTTTAAATGGGAAGAAGTCTCAATTACGATAGGTTCATTAAAAGCGAACGGTGGTGAAGTATTTGGGAAAACATATAACATTCCGGAATCCTATTTTGAAAATAATAAATGGACTACAGCAGCTATAACCGGTTTCTACCTTAATGGAAATGGGTATACAAATTGTTCCGTTACAGCTTGCAGGGTCATAGGAAAAAATGTACTATATTCTGTAAAAAACATGGGATCAACCGATTTAAGTGATATTGAATTGAGAATCTTTACTATGTTTACGTTGGCAAATGGATAGCTCCTAAAATTACCCAGAAGGAGTTTCTTCAATGCTTGACCAGTTCCATAAGTTTACGATTTAGTCTTTGTAAAAGAAATATTGTGCCATCCAGTCCAGCTATTAGCGTCATTATATCCATTATAAAAATTCACGTATAAAGATTCTAACGAAGTCGGAAGAAAGAATACAAAAATCCAATTTCCTGCTGGATCTTTACATGTTAAAGCCATTCCATATGTAGCAATTGGTAGATTTCTCGTGTTAGGACCGCATGACATAAACCCATATACATTCTCATTGACAAATAAAATATCATTGTATGGGTGATCTCGTGTGATAAATACTTTTTTCGACTCACTATACAATTGAGGGAAAAGAGAAAAATCCACTCATAGAGACAAAAGTCAATTGAAAATTATATTAAATTCGAAAATTCAGCTCCCGTGAGGGAGCTTTTTATATACAAAAAAATAAATCATGGAGGTAAAAATCATGGAAAAAATCAAAGTCAAGAGTAAGCTCTACGAGATCCGGAGCATCCAGACAATCGAACCGCATGTGTTGCAGATCGTTTTCACAGGTACACCGCCAACAAAGTGGAATGGTGACATTGTGCTTTACACGGCTGGAGACATCGAATGCGCAACGCTGGCTGGATGGACTACAGTTTATCGTGACGAGGGTCAGACAGTCTATCTGTCAGATGATGGCAGCGTGTACCAGATACCGGATCCGGATACTGGTGACGAGATCCTTCCGCCGGAACCGTATGTTCCGACGCTGGAAGAACTACAGGCAGCGAAAAAGCGGGAAATCAGTCAGGCATGTGAGACTGCCATCTATTCCGGAGTCGATGTGACTCTTACGGACGGATCCGCGGAGCATTTTAGTTTGACGGAGCATGATCAGCTCAATCTCTTCGGTAAGCAGGTACAGCTTGCAGCGGGCACCACTGAGCTTGAGTACCACGCGGACGGTCAGCCGTGCCGGTACTACAATACCGCTGACATGCAGCTGATTATTTCCACAGCTATGCAGCATGTGAGCTATCACACAACATACTGCAACGCAGTTAACATGTGGATTAGTGGTACACAGAGTACAGATGAGATCCAGCAGATCTATTATGGCGCAGATGTGCCGGAACAGTACCAGTCAGACGTTCTCAAGGCATATATTGCAACAGCGAAAGAGAGTGCAGGTGATGAGAATGCACAGGCTGCTGAATAAATATCTGTTCTTGCTTGATGTTGGCGGTCTATTGTACATACTGATCGAGCTGATCTGGCGCGGCCGGAGCCACTGGACTATGTTCCTGCTTGGAGGAATCTGCTTCATCTATCTGGGATTGATCAACGAGGTCCTTCCGTGGTCTATGCCGCTCTGGCAGCAGATCCTGATCGGCGCGATCGGGATCACCATCTTGGAATTTGTCACTGGCTGCATCGTAAATTTGTGGCTCGGCTGGGGAGTCTGGGACTATAGCGGGCTTCCAGGCAACCTCTTGGGGCAGATCTGTCCGCAGTACTTTGTGTTGTGGCTGCCGGTGGCGCTGGTCGGGATTGTTCTGGATGATTGGATCCGGTACCGAAAGTTCGGGGAGGAACGGCCACACTACAGACTGATCTGATGGACAAACATACAATATAGTAAGGAAATCAAAAGGAGAAATGAAAATGAGCAAAGGTACATGTACAACAATCCAGCTGCTTGCAACTGGAGTAATCGCTTTTTTGTCTGAAAAGTTGGGAATCACATTTTATTTGCTGGGGCTGCTTGTCTTTTTAATGGTCGTTGACTATATCAGTGGGATGATTGCGAGTATGGTGGAAGCGATTGATCATCCGGGAGACACATCATATGGTTGGTCCAGTAAAAAAGGAGCAAAGGGAATCGCAAAGAAGATCGCATATTTATTTGTGATCACTGTGGCAATTGTAATTGATTACATCTTAGCAAAGACATCTGGAAATCTCGGATATCATTTGCCATCTGCGATGCTGTCCCTTCTTACAACGGTGTGGTACTTATTGAATGAAGCCTTATCAATTACAGAAAACGCCGGTCGCATGGGTGCACCGGTACCTGAATGGCTGATGAAGTACATTGCAGTTCTGAAAGATAAAATCGATAGCAGCAATGAAACAAATCTGAAAGATTAGAAGGAGGTGATCCATCTATCTCCCGTCACGGCCCGGGATATGACCGTTGCGACATCGCAACAGATTTGGTCCAGGAAATGCTTCTGGACCTTTTGCTTTCAAAAGAAAGGATGTATAATTACATGGTAAGAGTCGGAAGTGCAAGAAGCAACGAACACGGTGGAATCACCGGTGGCAAGCCAGGTGATCAGAAGGGTGGAGCTGAGGTCAGCATGCAGGCATGGTATCTCCACAGCAAGGGCTGGATTGTGATTCGCGCCAAGGATCCGACAGCCCGTGAGAAGATCGCAACGAACATGGAAGCCGGGTGCCGGAATAATCATATCGGGTATTGTCAGACCCATAGAACGACCGCGACGGCTGCTGCTAAGCCTTTTGGTTATGATTTATCAAAAATCACAAAAGAGGTGGAGACAGACTGCTCTGAACTTGTGAGAGTGTGCTGCCTGTACGCAGGAATTCAAGTGGGATGCTTCTCTACAGGAAATGAAGTGGCAGCGTTGCAGGCAACAGGGCACTTTGAGGTTTTAAGAGATGCCAAGTATTGCAGCTCTTCAGAGTTCCTCATGCGCGGGGACATCCTCGTTACGAAGACAAAGGGGCACACGGTCGTGGTTTTGGATAATGGAGATAATGTTTTGCCGGAACCTGAAAAAAAATCAGGATGGCGGCAGGAAGCAGGAAAGTGGAGATACTACCATGGCAATACTGGTGAGCCGATATGCAATGATTGGCACAGGGATCCGGATGGACGATGGTACTGGTTTGATGGGACGGGGGATATGGTTGTAAATACATGGAAAAAGAGCAAAAATAAATGGTATTACTTAGGCTTTGATGGTGCAATGGTCACCAATCGACTCCTGCAGATTAACAGCGAAATCTTTGCTTTTGGACCAAACGGCGAGATGCTGGAAGGAACGTTCACAATTAAGACCAATGCGCGAGGTGCCATCGAATTATAGGGGTGGAAAAGCTGTATTTATTGCCAGATTCGTGTTGCATTTCGTGTTGCATAATGGCGAAAAAGAGCGTTTTTGGGAGAAAAAACAGTAAGAAATAGGTTTATAAAATTCCTGCGAAACCTGCATAAAATAAGGAAAAACGCTATTTATGGAGCTATCATGGAATCTATGGTTATGGGTTCGATTCCCCTCAGGTCCACTTATAAGAATCTCGAGAAATCCAGCGTTTATGCGGGGTTGCGGGGTTCTTATTTTTTTAAAGAAACAGGATAGCTGATTGACAAACTCAGCATTATCCCGTACACTTTTATTACAGAGAATATAAAAAGCAAAGGAGAACTCTTATGAAAAAACGGGGCGATTACTTAAAGAAAGCATATTATCACTTAATGAAGATCGAACAGAAGAAGAACAAGATCTTCGGAGTGGAAAACTACGGCGAGATCAATGCGGAATTAAACCGCAAGTTCGCGAAAGGCGAGTATTTTGATTCCAGCGAAGTTTATGTTGAAGATGGTTACCTCTGCGTAGGCGAAGGTTTCTTCCGCCTGTCCGGAAAAGAGCAGGACGCTCTGATCGAGTATCTCTGCCCGGAAGATGACAGCACAGAGAAATAAAAATGAACCTTTTGCGTAACGGGAAGTTATCACGACAGTCGCCAAGGTCTCGCGCAAGCGCGGACTTTGGCTCGTTATTCGCGTAAACAAAAAAGACCGGATCCGTTCTTTACGCAGGATCCGGTCTTTTTGCAATTATAAAATACAGTTTAAATTTTTGATAAACGCATCTTTATCGGAAATCTCCGCGGCGTCAGCGAGAAGTTCGGCAATCCCGTTTACGGTCTCCTCGTCAGCTTCGAAAAATTCTGCCCATGCGTAAAACATGCATTTTAAATGCTCCATTTCATCCTCGCCTGCTTTTGCCAGCGCGATCATTTTATCGAGAAACTCTTTTTCAGTAATTCCCATCGCTGTAAACTCCTTCCATTATGATCCGGATCCGGATCAGATTATGCGGCTGACCTGGCTCGCGGCAGCCACACCTAAGATTCTTCATATCCGAGTTTCAGGGTGATCAGTGAGTCGTCATCCAGAACCTCGCCCTTCTTATAGATATAATCGCGGATCAGAACCTTCAATTTCTCATTGACGGCCGGACTTGAAAAAATAGTATCCGGAACTGACTTTACGAACTCTTTGAGCCCCATTCCTGCAGTTCCCACCGGGCATGGGAGCGAAGCCTCGCGGCATGCCATACCAACTGCACAGGATAATTCCATGTGATTGATCAGCCGTGCCGGTGTCTCAAAGTTTTTGATCTTGATCTTCACGGACATCGGAACAAGCGTATGTACCATCGGCAGGATCTCCTTTCTGCCCCTCGCGGTCACGGACCATCTTCCAGATCAGGTCATGCATCCACTGGACAGTCTCCTGAAGCTTTGAATTTTCTTCTTTCAAACGGGCAATCTCGGCTTCCAGTTCCTGAATTTTTGCATCTTTTTCTTCGGACATGGTAAAAAACCTCCCTGAAAACTGTATGAGAACAGAACAAGTATAACATCAGAACAGAAAACTGTCCAGTGCGGGAAAAACGAAATCGCTATGTGAAATCACTCTGGGATATGGGATCAATACTTTTCCGGATGGAAAAGAGTGATTGATTCGATCGCGACTTTGAGATATAATAACCTTTGTTTATATTTCTGCCAAAAAGACATAAAAAGAGGGACATGAAAAATGAGTGCAGTATTATTGAAAGCGGGATGTTTTTTTCTGATCATCCTGATGGGATACGGTTTAAAAAAGATTGGTCTTTTGCATCAGACGGATCTTCCGGTCTTCTCAAAACTTGTCACAAAGATCACACTGCCGGCGGCGATCATCCATAATTTCGGCCAGGCGACCATGGATGTCTCCATGCTGGTGATCGTATTGATCGGCTTCCTGTGCAGCGGCGCGTACGCGGTGATCGGCTACGGACTGTTCGCAAGGGGAACGAGAGAGCAGAAGGCCTTTGGTCTTGTGAATGCTTCGGGATATAATATTGGATGTTTTACCATGCCGTTCGTCCAGGGATTTTTAGGTGCGCCCGGCGTGGCGTGCACGAGTCTCTTTGATACGGGAAACGCGGTGGTCTGTACCGGCGGTTCCTATGCAGTGGCGATGTCAGTTGCCGGAAAAGGAGGAAACGGGGATAAACACCAGATCCGCAGGATCGTGGTGCAGCTTTTAAAGTCGGTTCCTTTTGACTGCTATGTGATCATGACGGCGCTGACCATGGCGGGACTCCGGCTTCCGGTCTTTGCGGACCAGGTTGCTGAGACGGTGGGAAATGCCAATACATTCCTTTCCATGATAATGATCGGTCTGGGGCTGGAATTACATATGACGAGAGAACAGACAGGCAGTGTGGCGAAGATCCTGGGAACCCGCTTCATGATCTCGGCGGTCCTGGCGGTCCTGTTTTATCAGTTCCTTCCATTTTCCCAGGAGATCCGCAGAACACTTGCGATCTTGATGTTTGGTCCGGTATCGGCGCTCGGAGTCGCGTATACGTCCATGCTTGATGGAGATATCAATCTGGCCAGTGCAGTGAACTCGGCATCGATCATTCTGGGGATCGTGAGCCTGACAGCGGCGATCATTGTCTTCCAGTAATAGTTCTGAAAAAATAGTTGCGACACAAGGAGGAATAAGATGGAATTACGGAATGAAAAGGATGCGAGGTTTATCATCCGGCACCATGTGACGGAAGAAAAGCTGCTTCATCTGGAAAAAGGAGTCCGGAAACTTGGTTTCCAGTCCGGCGGAAAACGCATCATGTCGATCTTTCTGGGAGTGTTCCTGCTCTGCATGGCAGCGAAGGCGATCGTCGGAGGCACGATCGGGGATGCGCTGATGATGATCGGGATCCTTTGTGCCATGGGCTTCCTGTTCGGCGGATATGCGCTCCTCAAAGGTTGGATGGATGCGAAGAAACAGATCCATCTGCAGTTTGAGGCAGGAAAGATGGATGACAATTACCAGTGGGAATACCGCTTCTATGATGACGGATATGAGGTTGTCGGAAAGAATGAGAAATCCCGTGTGAAGTACGATAATGTGGGACGTCTCATCGATATGTCCGGCATGTATGTGATCGTGGAACGCGGAAATGTGGTCCGGTATTTCATGAAGGATGACGCGGTGCAGGGAAATTCCACGGAACTTGCAGGTTTCCTCACGGAAAAATGTCATCTTCCGATGGAACAGCTCACGGTACGATAGGAGGTGCAGGATGGAACCAATATACGCAGTAAGATCAACATATGATGAAGATATGTTTTATCATCAGGTCGTGGCATCCAAACCGAGGATGATGCCGAAGGAAGAAAACGGAAAGAAGATCCGGTTTCAGCTCCCGGATTTCGGACTGAAGGATACATTGATGGCGCTTCTTGTGGGAGCAGCTGTTTACATGGCGTTCGGACAGCTTGAAACGTCTACGAGGATCCTGCAGGCGGTGCTCTGCGGCCTTGTGGTAGCGGTGGTCTTGAGACGAATGAATGAGAGACAGAACGGGGAGACTTCCGGGAAAAAGACAAATTCGATATCGGCAGATAAAAATCAGGCTCTGCAGCTTCTGGAGAGTTCCGGCTTAAAAGGAGAGCGCTGCACCCTGAATTTCTATGAGGATACCTTTACCGTGGAGCGTCCGGGGATCATCACGGAGTACCAGTACGAAGGGATCGCATGGATCAAGGAGACCAGCAAATATTATATGATCTTCTGGAACCGTTCTCTTGCGATACCGGTGGAGAAAGCCGGTTTTTACCGCGGGAAGAAGGAGACTTTTGGAGGCTTCCTTGAGAAACGCTGCAATAAGGTGATCGAGAAAGTAAAAAATGCGTAAATGGATCAAAACTTCCTGCCTGGGACAGGGACTGTGCGGGATGAGTGATCTGCGCGAAAAATAAAACGGAGAGGATTGTGGGGATGAAGATCAAGAAAGAAGAGAAGATGCAGATCGAGAAACTGCCGACACTCAAACTGAAGTATACGTTGGTGGTGCCGTTCATGGGGATCGTGGATGTATTGACAATGGGGAGCTTTTTTATGAATCCGGCAGCGGATGGAAAACCGTTTATCAAGGCATTCTATGTTATCTGCGGGATCGCTGGTCTCCTGTTTGCTCTTTGGGGGCTTTTATGGAAGACTACGATCGATGGAAAGACGATCCGGGTGAATCCTGTGATCGGAAGGAAAAAAGTGGTCCCATTTACGGATCTGAAAAAAGCGGTCGTGTATAAGAAGAAAAAGACGGGTTCGATCGTGAGTTATGAACTGATCGATAAGAATGACAAGCCGATCGTTACGATCTATCCGCTCATGAAGGACAGCAGCACGCTGATGGAACGCCTGAAGAGACTGAAATATCCGATGGAAGAGGCGTAAAACAGGCAGAAAATAACGACTGTGTGGTGCAGATATGCCAGAAAAAGGTTCCGTGGTGAATAATCCGGGACCTTTTTGTTCATAATGATCTCTGAAAAGAAAAGGAGGTCATGTTATGACAAAACTGGACTGTACAGTGACAACATGTGTTCACAACGCGGAAAAATGCTGCTGTAAAAATACGATCCTCGTGGAGGGCGCACAGGCGAGAAACTGCTGTGATACCTGCTGCGGGAGTTTTGAGGAAAATCGCGGAGGTCTTTTTAAGAACCTCTTTAAGACACCGGAATCGAAGCTGCAGGTCGACTGCGATGTGATGAACTGCCTTTACAATGATGACCGCACATGCCGGGCAGAGCGGATCACGATCGCCGGTGACGGGGCTATGGCGGTCGGACAGACAGAGTGTGCGAGCTTCAGGGAAAAATAAAAAAAGGAAGTGACGGGACGCAGCGGACATGGAATCCGGCTGCGTTCTGTGCGTTCCGGCTTTTTCACGCGGCTTATCGACCTGATACGGAGAGCGCGACGTCTGATGATTTTTTTTAAAGAAAGGGATTGACAAAACGGGATTCCTATAGTAAACTTACATAAGTTGTGAGAACAACTGACAGGAAAGCAGGTATCCGCCTCACCCTGGCACGAGTAAGTGACCCGGGTTCATAGACATCGGTTTTTATCATGCAGCAGCATGCCAAACCAATGCAGTTACGAGCGGATAGTTACCTATCTGCTTTTTCTTTTCTATCGACATATGTAGAGTATGAGAGTTGGAGGTGTACGGCTATTAGCGAGTTAATGATTAACGAGCAGATCCGTGATAAGGAAGTTCGTTTAATTGGAGAAAATGGTGAGCAGCTTGGAATCATGTCTGCAAAAGACGCTTACAAAATGGCGAGAGATGCAGAACTGGATCTTGTAAAGATTGCTCCGGCAGCGAAGCCGCCGGTATGTAAGATCATTGATTACGGCAAATACAAGTATGAGATGATCCGTAAGGAGAAGGAAGCGAAAAAGAAGCAGAAAACGGTTGAGGTGAAGGAAGTTCGTCTTTCCCCGAATATCGATACAAACGATCTGAATACAAAGATCGGATCTGCGAGAAAGTTCATCGAAAAAGGCAACAAGGTAAAAATTACGCTTCGTTTCCGCGGTCGTGAGATGGCTCATATGAACCAGACGAAGTATATTCTGGATGATTTCGCTGAGAAACTTTCCGATATCGCTGTTGTCGATAAGCCTTCCAAAGTAGAGGGAAGAAGCCTGGTAATGTTTTTAACTGCAAAACGATAAGGGAACAATTTTAAGGAGGAAACAACAATGCCTAAAATGAAAACAAGCAGAGCAGCTGCAAAACGTTTCAAAAAGACCGGAACTGGTCAGTTAGTGAGAAATAAAGCTTATAAGTCCCATATCTTAACTAAGAAATCCACAAAGCGTAAGAGAAATCTTAGAAAAGACATCGTTACCGATATCACAAACAGCAAGGTAATGAAGAAGATTTTACCGTATTTATAATTTGTTTTCGGAATTAAGATTAAGGAGGAAATTAAGCAATGGCAAGAATTAAAGGTGGCTTAAATGCCAAGAAGAGACATAACAGAGTGCTCAAGTTAGCCAAAGGTTACAGAGGAGCTCGTTCCAAACAGTATAGAGTAGCAAAGCAGTCCGTAATGAGAGCTTTAACAAGCTCCTACGCTGGCAGAAAAGAGAGAAAGAGACAGTTCAGACAGCTCTGGATCGCTCGTATCAACGCTGCAGCTAGAATCAACGGTCTTTCCTACAGCAAGTTCATGTTCGGCTTAAAGCAGGCTGGTGTTGTTATGAACCGTAAGGTATTATCCGATATGGCTATCAATGACGCAGAGGGCTTTGCAAAGCTTGCTGAGTTAGCAAAAACAAAACTGGCTTAATTGTCAGTGAGATAAGAGAAAACCTTCCTGATAGAGTGATCTGTCGGGAAGGTTTTTGTGTTTGCGGGGTGTCTGCTGCTGGGTGTTGGTTTGAAAGAGAGAAGTGGGTTGATTCATAGTGTCGGAAGGTATGGGCCGGTGAGACTCCGGGCCTGGACACTTCGGGATTCCGGGAGGGTTCCTCTAACCCCACAGAAGAATGCTAAGGACGGAGAACTGCGGACACAACTCGCTGCGCTCAGACAAGTGTCCGCCGCTCTCCAACGCATTCTCCTGCAGGCTAAGAGGAAACCAGCTCCCGGGATCAGGCGGCCCATGCCCGGAGCCTCACCGGCGCTGTGTGTTGGCGGAGAGGATGCCGACGCTGCGCTGGGCTGGCGGTGGGAATGTTTGCAGCTTTCAAACGGTTTCCCAGAGGCGACGATCCAAGTCTGGAGCTTTATCGGTGATGGGATGGCAGTGAAAGGAATAGAGGGGAGGGATGATCGAGATGCGTATTGCACTGAACGGGCGAATTGGTGATGGGAAGTGCCATCGGAACTTTCTACTAAACAAAAAAGGCTTAAGTCTTTCGACTTAAGCCTTCGTGCAGAAGAAGGGACTTGAACCCTCATGATATTGCTATCACACGGACCTGAACCGTGCGCGTCTGCCAATTCCGCCACTTCTGCATCTCGTCAGATGACGTATCTCATTGACAAAATATATTATAGTATAAGGGAATGGATTTGTCAACAGTTTTTTGAATATTGCTAAAAAAATATTTTTTTTAAAAAATTCAAAAAAGTACTTGCCAAACATGAAAAGGTGTGGTATATTAATATGCGTCGGTGAGAGATACAAAATCTTGAAACACCCGATACGCGGAAGTGTCGGAACTGGCAGACGAGCAAGACTAAGGATCTTGTGGTGGTTACATCGTGTGGGTTCAAGTCCCATCTTCCGCATGAAAGACTCAAGTTGAAAGACTTGAGTCTTTTTGCGTTGTGGCGGAAAATCTTCTTTCCTTTTTTAGCCGAGAGTGGTAAGATTATACACATCAACAAAAACTTTATTTCTAAAAAGTTCATTGCCTGATTTCCCAGGCGTCTGTGGTATTCGAAAAACGAAGAAAAACTGCGGCACCTGATTTTGATGTGGATATAATATATCGTCAATTAGAGTCCGATCATGCTGATAAATGAATGTGATATAAGAGCGGAATCCTGGATTTGAGTGGGATTCCGCTCTTGCTTTACTATAGTAGAAAAATTTTTTCTGGAGAAGGTAAAAGGGAAAAGCAGACTGAACATAGCTGAGAATGATAAAACGATGAATCAAAATATCTTTAAAGATAATTTACGGACAAGTATTTGAACTTGGAAAGAATGAATGGATTATGTATAATGGAAGAGGTGAATGAAGGAACAGGAGATGATGATATATGGGAGTGCAGGCACGAACGCTGGTGGAACAAATTGCAGATGAAATTATGAATATGATTCAGAAAACGCCATACCGGGCGGGAGATAAGCTGCCTACGGAAAAAGAACTCTGGTCAAAGGATCTGGGGTTCAGCTTCAAACGCTGCGGAAAAGTGCTGGTGGGAAAGACGGCGGAAGATCTGGAGACGTTAAAGAGAACGATTGTTCAGGGAGAAAAGAACGGTGCGTCTGAACTTTATCTTTTAAGCAAAGAAGAACTTCATAAACTCGTTCCGACTGCGGTGGGAGAGTTTGCCATGTTCTCGAAAAACTCGGGAATTGTGGATCCGTTTAATTATACGATTGCTCTGGCAGAGAATGCAGCACAGAATGGAGCAAAATATTTCTTTGATCATGAAGTGACGGGAATTGACCGCAAAAAAGATGAAACAGGGAATTTCTTTTATATGGTGACTACAAAGCACGGGATTTTTAAATCGCGTTGGGTGATCAACAGTGCCGGTCTTGGCTGCGGAAAAATTTCTGATATATGTAAGATTATTGCAATGGCTAAAATATGTGTGAAAAGGCAAAAGAGATGAATATACAATATGAAGGGAGAATAGATGATGATCTATGCAGAAAAATCAGAAGCGGCATTAGCGGATCATGAGTGGAAGAGAATATTGGAAACGTGGATCAGCCAGGTGAAACAGGGAGAGAAGATTCTGATCCTGCCTCCGGACATTACGAGATGCTATTCTTATGCGGGAAAGATTACCGCGTATCTGTATGAAAAATTATCTGGGGAATGCAAAGTTCGGATTATGCCGGCGGTGGGGACACACCGGCAGATGACGAGAGAAGAGAGAATCAGATTTTTCGGAGCAATCCCGGATGTGTGTTTTTTAAGTCATAACTGGAAAAATGACACGGAAGATATCTGCATTGTGCCGGAAGAGATTGTTTCTGAAGCGACCGGGGGAACATACAGGAGAGCGATTACGGCTGAATTAAACAGAAACGTTCTTTCAGGAGAGTTTGACCGGATCGTATCCATCGGTCAGGTGGTTCCCCATGAGGTGGTGGGAATGGCAAATTACACGAAAAACCTGCTGGTGGGAGTCGGCGGCAGGGACATGATCAACCAATCCCATATGATCAGCGCCATCTGCGGAATCGAGAAGATCATGGGACGGGAAAATACGCCGGTGAGACGGATCTTTGACTATGTCCAGAAAAATTTCCTGGATCAGCTTAAAATCACATTCATGCTGACGGTGACCTGTGAGAAACATCAGGATTCTGATCTCTACGGTTTCTATATCGGCGAGGAGCGGGAGACGTTTTCTGCGGCATGCAGACTTGCGGAAAAGAAGAACATCACCTGGCTTCCAAAACGGGCGAAAAAGATTGTCACGTGGCTGGATCCGGCGGAATTCGGCAGTACCTGGGTTGGAAATAAAGCGGTCTACCGGACAAGAATGGCGATCGCGGATGGAGGAGAACTTCTGATCCTGGCACCTGGGATAAAATCCTTTGGGGAGAATGAGGAGGTAGACTCCTGTATCAGAAAATACGGTTACAGCGGCACGGAAACGATACAGAATGCCTATGAAAATGGGGAGTTCAACGGAATCGAGATGGCGGCGGCCCACTTGATCCACGGCTCGTCGGACGGTAGATTTAAGATCACCTACGCGGCAGATCCAAAACTTATGCCGGAGGAGATCATGAGATCCGTGGGCTATGAGTGGACCGATATCGGGCCGATGATGAAAAAATACCAGCCGAAGGGAAAGGAAACGGGCTGGTATGAGGACAATGGGGAAGAGTATTATTTCATCAAAGCCCCAGCGGTTGGACTGTGGAGAGTAAAGGGAGAAGCGTGAGAAAAAACTATGGATAAAGTTAATTGATAGCTATCAGTTATACAAATTGTACAAATAAAACATGCTATTAAAAAAATAAAAAAAGTTTAAAAAAGTACTTGCCAAACATGAAAAGGTGTGGTATATTAATATGCGTCGGTGAGAGATACGAAATCTTGAAACACCCGATACGCGGAAGTGTCGGAACTGGCAGACGAGCAAGACTAAGGATCTTGTGGTGGTTACATCGTGTGGGTTCAAGTCCCATCTTCCGCACGAAAGACTCAAGTCGAAAGACTTGAGTCTTTTTGCGTTACAGGGGGAGATAAAGTTTCGCTGATAGATAAAGATGAAAACAATATAAGAACGGAATCTCTGACTAAGGTAGGATTCCGTTCTTTTTATAAAATTGTAAATAAAAAGAAATATGCCACGCGGATCAGTTGTGGTAAGATGATACTAGGATAAAAGACCGCAGGGCCCGCAAGTGCGTAATTGCTCAGGAGGCAGCGGTATCATAAATGACAAAATACATCAGAAGAGAGGTTTTTCCTATGCCGGAATTAAGCAGAAGAGTACAGACATTTACGGACTCCGTCATCCGGAGAATGACGAGAATTAACGATATGACGCCGGGCAGCATCAATCTGAGCCAGGGATTCCCGGATTTTGATCCGCCGAAGGAGATCCTGGAGGCATTGAAGGTGGCGGTGGAACATGGCCCTCACCAGTATTCGATCACATTCGGAGCGAAAAATTTCCGCGATGCTCTGGCAGACATGTATACAAAGAAATGGAATCGTCCGATCGATCCGGATAAGGAGATCGTTGTGACCTGTGGAGGAACGGAGGCCATGATGGCAGCGATGATGACGGTGTGCAATCCGGGAGACAAGGTTGCGGTTTTCAGCCCGTTCTATGAAAACTATGGGGCAGACGCGATCCTCTCCGGGGCAGACCCGATCTATATTCCGCTTGTGCCGCCGGATTTCCATTACGACAGAGCGGTCCTGGAGCAGGCGTTTCGGGACGGAGCAAAGGCGCTGATCCTCTGTAATCCGTCGAATCCGTGCGGAAAAGTATTTACTATGGGAGAGATGGGGGAGATTGCAGAGCTTGCGAAGCGGTATGATGCATTTGTGATCACCGATGAGGTGTACGAGTATATTATTTATGATGGAAACCGTCATATTTCCATGGCGGCACTCCCGGGAATGTACGAGCGGACGATCACCTGCAGCTCGCTTTCAAAGACGTATTCCATGACCGGATGGAGACTGGGCTATCTGATCGGACCGGAGCGCGTGATCGAGGCGGCAAAGAAGGTTCATGACTTCCTCACGGTGGGCGCTGCGGCACCTCTTCAGGAAGCAGCAGTCACAGGCTTAAAATTTGGACCGGAGTATTATGAATGGCTGAAAGACCTTTATACAGAAAAGAGAGATTATCTCTGCGGAAGACTGGAGCAGATGGGACTCCCGCACACAACTCCGCAGGGCAGCTATTTTGTTCTTGTGAATATTTCTGGATTCCTTGAGAGACCGGAATTTTCCGGATGGACAGATCTGGAGTTCTGTGAATGGATGATAAAGAAGTATGGTGTGGCGGCAGTGCCGGGCTCCAGTTTCTTTAAGGAGCCGGTGAACAACTATATCCGCCTGCATTTTTCCAGAGGGAGAGAGACATTGAAAATGGCTGCTGACCGTCTGGAAAAGATGGCGAAGGATTACGGATTCTGCTGATCGTCTTTTTTGTTCCTGCCGCGGAGATATTTTAAGATCAGCGCGTAGCCGTAGAGCATCACCGGGATGACGATGACGCAGAAGAGAAGTGCCATGATGACATTTTCGGAACCTCCGGTGAATGTCAGGACGATGAGGGAGAGAAATACCGCGGCGATGATGAGGATTCCCACCCAGGCAAAAAATCGTTTCATATAAAAATCCTTTCGTGTGAGTTTCTTTGTCAATAATAGTAAGGATTCGCCTGTCCTCGATGGACGGCGAAAGGATTGCAGACCAGAAATCAACCGCGGTCAGTATTGTTCTGACGGGGCCGAGTCCGTGAAAATGCTGACTTTGGATGAAACAATCCTTTATTCAGTATAAATGATTTTACACACAGATTCAACCGATAATAGTAAGGATCCGTCTGCTCCTGATGTGGATGAGAACGGAGATTTAACAGCAGCGGCGGACAGGACGCTTGGCAGCCCGGCTGTCAGAAAGCAGACGGCCGGCAGATCTGTGCCGACAAGTCAGACTCTGTAAATGACTGGCTGCGGATCATAACGAACAGAAAACAGCGGAAAACGCGGAAAGGAGGACTGTCTGTGAAGAAGAATAAAAAATATGCGTTGACGGCCGCAGCCCTCGCACTGACTGCCATACATGCCATGACGTCATTCGCTGCGGACGGGACGTGGACACTCACGGATGCCGGGTATACGTTCAAATATTCGGACGGAAGAGCGGCGCGCGGCACCTGGGAGGATCTTGACGGTGAGTGGTATCATTTTGATCAAAACGGGATCATGGAGACGGGATGGAGAACGATCGGAAACATCCGTTACCATTTTAATACGGATGGTTCCCTCTCGGAGGGCTGGCAGTACGACGGTCCGGGCGGCGGAAACTGGTACTATTATGATCCTTCTGGAAATGCGATGATCCAGTGGTTTCAGGATAAGGGAAAGTGGTACTGGTTCGATGCGGACGGAACGATGAATCAGGAGGCTGTTCGCACGATCCGGGGAAGGACTTATGCGTTTCGTCCGGACGGGAGCATGCGCGTAAATGAATATGCCGGATTTTCCTATATTGACTATGACGGACAGCCGGATCCGGCCGGGGATATCCGGGCAGTGAACGCGGATGGGACGAAAAAAGATGTGGGCCCGGAGGAAGAAAACATGATTGCCGGATTTATCAATGCGTTCCCGGATGGGTGGAGAAAGAAATTCCGCGATGACGGCTGGAGGTTTGTGTATGACCCGTCCGGCGGGGAATACAGGGGTTTTAAAGATAAGAGAGGAAACACGCTGTATTCCTGTTTTTATTCCCTCGACGAGAAGAAAAAGGAACTGCGTTTTTCAAAGCCGGATGCGGTGAAGGCCGGATTCGGGGCATATATCTATGAAAATTCCGGGGATGAGATGAAAAAAGACCAGTTCCCGAAAGCTGCGCGATACCGCTTTGACGAGATCTCGGAGGCGACGGGACTTCCGGAAGGTGCGAGAAGAGAATATGACGTGATCTTCGGAGCACTGTTTCGTGTATACCAGGATCCGGATGCCTGGGAAAAACTGAAAGGTAAGGCCGCGGATATCGCCTGGACGATCGAGCGGATCGCGGTGAACCGGTCAGCGGAGGGAAGGCTGGACCTGGAATAAAAAGCTGAAAAGAACATATGTACGTCGAAATCATGATTCCGCTTGACGGATTCCATGCAATCTGTTACTATACACATATAACAAATGGAATACAATGATACCGGGGCTGTTTGCGCGGTCCCGGTATCAAAAATCTAAAACAAAGACGGTGATAGAATGGTATTGAAGATTGATTTTGACAGTGAGGAAGCGCTCTACACCCAGCTCTGCAACCAGATCATCTGCGGCATTGCGATGGATGTGCTTCACGACGGGGACAGCCTTCCGTCGGTCAGACAGCTTGCGGATGAGATCGGAATTAACATGCATACAGTCAATAAGGCATATGCTGTATTGAAACAGGAAGGCTTCCTGCGTCTGGACCGCAGACGCGGGGCCGTAATCGCCCTGGATATGGATAAACTGCGGACGATGGAGGAGATGAAAAATGATCTTGCGCTGATCGTGGCGCGCGGGATCTGCAAAAACGTCGGCAGAGACGAGATCCACAACCTTGTGGACCAGATCTATGATGAGTTTGGCGGACAGGCATAAAGGAGGAACATTCATGCTTTGTGAACATTGTAAAAAACGGGAAGCAACCGTAAAATACGTGGAAGTCATCAACGGCGTGAAGACCGAGCACAACCTCTGTACCCAGTGTGCCGCCCATGCGGACCTCGGACAGTTCTCCGCACTCTTTGAGGGAGAGTTCCCGTTGGGAAAACTTCTCTCAGGACTCCTTGGAACCCAGGAGACGGAGGAAGAGGATGAAAAATATTCCGGCGTCGTATGCCCGACCTGCGGAACAACGTATGAGGAATTTGTAAAGGACAGCCG
Organism: Clostridium sp. MCC344; assembly: GCF_018785365.1. Classification (NCBI taxonomy): domain Bacteria; kingdom Bacillati; phylum Bacillota; class Clostridia; order Eubacteriales; family Clostridiaceae; genus Clostridium; species Clostridium sp. MCC344. The sequence continues at coordinate 160,598 of NZ_WQPQ01000024.1, forward strand.
GTTTGGATGCCCGGACTGCTACAGTGTTTTTGATCCGCTGATCAGCGACCACATCCGCCATCTTCAGGGCAGCGAAAAACATGTCGGAAAACATCCGGCAGGATTTCAGCCGGATCCGGCGGTGATCGGAGAAGCTGCCGGACCGGGAGAGGATCCGGTGAATATCCCGGAACTTTCAAAAGAGGAAAAGATCCGCCTGATGGAAGCGAGATTAAAAGACGCGGTGCGCCGGGAAGAGTACGAGGAGGCCGCGAAGCTCAGAGATGAGATCCGGGCGTTAAAAGAGGAGAAACAGAATGGATAAATGGTATGAGATGCCTGGAAAGACAGGTACAAATGTGATCTACAGCCGGATCCGTCTGGTTCGAAACCTGAAAGAGTACCCGTTCCCCGGGCGTCTCACAAAGGAACAGAGTGTGGAGCTTTCAGAGAAACTTCTCGGCGGACTCACCGGTATCGCCTCCATGGACCGGATGCAGTACCGGTTTACACACCTGGAGAGGATGGGAGATCTGGAAAAGACTGCACTTTTAGAGCGGCGGGCTTTAAATCGCAGCGTGATGAAGAAAAAAGATCCGACGGGGATGATCCTGTCGGAGGATGAGTCCACGGCGATCCTCTTAAACGGGGATGACCATGTGCGGATCCAGACGCTGCAGACGGGGCTGACCCTGGACCGGCTTTACGAAAAGGCGGACCGGATCGATGATTACATCGGAGAACGGTTTGACTATGCGTTTGATGAAAAATACGGATATCTGACCTCGTTCCCGACAAATGTGGGGACGGGACTCCGGGCAGCAGTGGTCCTTCATCTGCCGATGCTGTCGAAAAACAAAAATTTCAGCAGCCTGGTAGCGGATATGGGCCGTTTTGGGACCCAGGTCCGCGGTGTTTACGGCGAAGGCGCGGAAAACTTCGGTTCCCTGTACCAGATCTCGAACCAGAAGACTCTGGGTCAGACAGAACAGGAGATCATTGATATCGTGCGAAAGGCGGCGCTGGAGCTGGATGCCCAGGAACGCCGGATGCGCCGGGAATACCGCCAGAGAAAGCCGGTGCAGGCAGCGGATGAATGCTATAAATCGTACGGAGTCTTAAAATATGCGAGACGCCTGACGAGAAAGGACGGAATGGAATTTCTGTCCCAGATCATGACTGGGATCACAGACGGGATCCTGACGGTGAAGGAGCCGTGTTCCGTTTACGGACTGATGATCGGGATCCAGCCTGCAAATCTTCTGAGTCTGGCAGACCGTCCGCTCGATAAAGATGAGCTGGATGCTGCGAGAGCGGATTTTTTGAGAAAACGGCTGCCGGAAATTATAGAGCCGGAGGCATGATCTCCGGAAGAAAAGATAGAAAATCGCAACTGTTCAGCAGGTTTGTGCCTGCGCCTGTAAGGGCACTGAACGGCTGCAGAAAATCAGAAATGACCGAAAAAACCAGGACACCGGTCGGTGCGGGGTCTGCGGATATTTCTGATCGATCAGGAGGAAAGAAAACAGATGGCACAATATACGGAAAAAGCCCAGGAGGCGCTCGTTCTTGCCGGTGAAGCGGCGGAGGATATGGGGTCCCATGTGATCGGGACGGAGCACATCCTGGTGGGGCTCATTGAGGAGGGAAGCGGAACCGCTGCCATGGTCCTCGAGGCCAATGAGGTGAAGCTCGACAGACTGCTCGCTCTTGTGGAGCAGCTTGTCTCTTCCTATCAGAACACAGCCACCAAAGAACGCGATGGCTACACGCCGAGCGCGAGACATGTGCTGGAAAACAGCTATAAAGAGGCGGTGAGGTTCCATGCGCCGTTAATCGGGACGGAACACATCCTGATGGCGTTACTGAAAGAATCGGACTGTGTGGCGGTCCGCCTGTTAAATACACTGAATATCAACATCCAGAAGGTCTATATCGATCTTTTATCCGCGATGGGAGAGGATGGAAACGCAGGAAAAGAGGAACTGGCTCAGGGACGCCAGCCGCGGGGCGGACAGAGTGCGACTCCGACGCTTGACGCGTACAGCCGCGATCTCACGGTTCTCGCAAAAGAGGGAAAACTGGATCCGGTCATCGGCAGGGAGAAGGAGATCCGCCGCGTGATCCAGATCCTGAGCAGAAGAACGAAGAATAACCCGTGTCTGATCGGAGAACCGGGCGTCGGAAAGACAGCCGTGATCGAAGGTCTCGCGCAGCTCATCGCTTCCGGTGATGTTCCGGACACGATCCGCGGAAAACGCGTGGTGATCCTGGATCTCTCCGGAATGGTTGCAGGATCCAAATACCGCGGCGAGTTCGAGGAGCGGATCAAAAATGTGATCAGTGAGGTGACCGAGGCGGAGAATGTCCTGCTCTTTATCGATGAGATCCACACGATCATCGGTGCAGGCGGAGCGGAAGGCGCACTGGATGCGTCGAATATCTTAAAACCGTCCCTTGCCCGCGGTGAGATCCAGCTGATCGGCGCGACGACGATCGAGGAATACCGGAAATATATCGAAAAAGACGCGGCTCTGGAGCGCAGGTTCCAGCCGGTGACTGTGGAGGAGCCGACGGAGGACGAGGCGGTCCAGATCTTAAAGGGACTCCGCCCGAAATATGAGGAGCATCATCGTGTGACGATCACAGATGCGGCGTTAAAGGCAGCAGTCCGCCTTTCTGCCCGCTACATCAATGACCGGTTCCTGCCGGACAAGGCGATCGATGTAGTCGATGAGGCGGCCTCCAAGACGAGACTCACGGTCTATGTGGAGCCGAAGGGCATCAAGACACTCGAGGAGGACATCAGAAAGCTCGAGAAAGAGAAAGAGGACGCGATCCGCAGCGAGGCATACGAGCTCGCCGGTGAGATCAAGAAGAAACAGGCTTCGAAGCGGGAGAAGATCCGCAAGATGAAGGAAAAGTGGGAGAGTGAGAAGGAGAGCAGGCAGCTGACTGTGGACGAGAACGACATTGCGGATGTGATCTCCGGATGGACAAAGATCCCGGTGAGCAAGCTCGCAGAGGGAGAGACAGAACGTCTCTTAAAACTGGAATCCATTCTCCATGAGCGCGTGGTCGGACAGGACGAGGCGGTTGTTGCCGTCGCGAAGGCGATCCGTCGCGGAAGAGTCGGATTGAAAGACCCGAAGCGCCCGATCGGCTCCTTCTTATTCCTCGGACCGACCGGAGTCGGAAAGACGGAGCTCTGCAAAGCACTTGCGGAGGCAATGTTCGGAACGGAAAATGCCCTGATCCGTGTTGATATGTCGGAGTATATGGAGAAACACAGTGTTTCCAAGATGATCGGATCCCCGCCAGGATATGTCGGATACGAGGGAGGCGGACAGTTAAGCGAAAAAGTCCGCAGAAATCCGTATTCTGTGATCCTTTTTGATGAGGTGGAGAAAGCCCATCCGGATGTGTTCAATATCCTTCTGCAGGTGCTGGATGACGGTCATATCACGGATTCCCAGGGCCATAAGATTGATTTCAAGAATACGGTCATCATCATGACATCCAATGCCGGTGCTGAGAACATCATCGCGCCGAAGCAGCTCGGATTCATGTCCCAGGACGATGAGAAAGTGCGCTATCAGCGCATGAAGACCGGAGTCATGGACGAGGTGAAACGGATGTTCAAGCCGGAATTCTTAAACAGGATCGATGATACGATCGTGTTCCACCCGCTGACGAAGGATCACATGAAGGAGATCGTGACGATCCTCTTAAATATCCTCGAAAAGCGGACAAAGAGCCAGATGTCTATCCGCTTAAATGCCGGTGATGACGTGAAGGAATACCTTGTCGAGAAAGGATACGATGAGAAATATGGCGCGAGACCGTTGAAGCGCACGATCCAGAATCTCATTGAAGATAAGCTCGCGGAGCTCGTCCTGGAAGGAAAAGTCCGGGAGGGAGATTCCGTGAAGATCACCTGTAAGGACGGAGAACTGAAATTTTCTGCAAGACATCCACAAACTGCTGGAAAAACTTCCGCCAGTGTGGTAAAATCATAGGCACGACGATGCAGTGATGACCTGGTCCGGTAATCAGATCCCTGCAGCATTTACAACAGTGAAGGGGAGAAAGCCCTCTGTTGAAATACACAAAAGGAGAGTAAGCATTATGTCAGTAATCAACGAACTGATCCGTACAGAGGCAAACGGGACATTAAGTTTCGGAAACTACAGCCTCGCAGCAAAATCTAAAGTAGAAGACTTCGAGCACGAAGGTGATCTTTATAAAGTTAAGACGTTTAAGGAAATCACAAAGTTAGAGAGAAACGGAATGTTCGTTTATGAGTCTGTTCCGGGAACTGCTGTAAAGGATTTTGCAGTGACCGATACAACAGTGACATTCAAAGTCGAGGGATTTGAGGATGCCCAGATCACAGTACAGTTAGAGGATGACTGCGAGTATGAGGTTTTCGAGGACGGCGTTGGCGTCGGCGGTATGAAGACAAATATGAGCGGTAAACTGAGCCTTTCTGTTGAACTTAATGAGGGCAGAGAAGTAGAGGTCAAGATCGTTCGCAAGTAAATAGGAAAATCAGAAATCACTGTCCGGACAGGATATGGACGGCAGTATCACAGAGCGCTCCGGGGATACACTTCGGAGCGTTTCCTGTACAGGGAGAATATCGTGGCAAAAGCAAGAAATACAGCTTTTTTCTGTAAAGAGTGCGGCTATGAGTCCGCAAAATGGCTCGGACAATGTCCGGTGTGCAAGGAATGGAATACATTTGTCGAGGAACCGGTTGCCCAGACGAAAAAAGCGCCGGCCGGACAGATCAATGCGGTCGGAGCCGGAAAGACGGCGGTCCCGGTCCACATCTCGGAGATTTCTTTGGAGGAGCAGGACAGGACGCCTACGGGCTTTGGAGAGCTTGACAGAGTTCTTGGAAGCGGGATCGTAAAGGGAAGTCTTGTGCTGGTCGGAGGAGATCCGGGAATCGGGAAATCGACGCTGCTTTTACAGGTCTGCAGAAACCTTGCAGGGGCCGGAAAACGGGTCCTCTATATTTCCGGAGAGGAATCGTTAAAGCAGATCAAGATGCGTGCGAACCGCATCGGGGAGATTTCGGGAGATCTTCTGTTTTTATGCGAGACAAATCTCGACACGATCCACAGCGCGATCGAGCGCGCAAAGCCGGATGTGGTGATCATCGACTCGATCCAGACAATGTTCCGGGAAGATATCTCGTCGGCACCTGGAAGCGTGAGCCAGGTCCGGGAATCGACAAATCTCCTGATGCAGATCGCAAAGGGATACGGGATCACGATCTTTATCGTCGGCCATGTGACAAAAGAGGGCGTTGTCGCGGGACCGCGTGTGCTGGAACATATGGTGGATACGGTTCTCTACTTTGAGGGAGACCGGAATGACGCATACCGGGTCCTCAGGGCAGTAAAAAACCGTTTCGGGTCCACGAACGAGATCGGTGTGTTTGAGATGGAAGAAAAAGGACTTTCCGAGGTGCTAAATCCGTCGGAGATGCTGATCTCCGGGCGTCCGAAGGAAGCGTCTGGGGCGGTGGTAGCCTGTTCATTGGAGGGAACGCGACCGATCCTCCTGGAGGTCCAGGCGCTCGTGACAGCGACGAATTTCGGAATGGCAAGACGGACGGCGAACGGCGTCGATTACAACCGGATCAACATTTTACTCGCGATCCTGGAAAAGCGATGCGGGTATGCGATGAGCCGGTATGACGCCTATGTGAATATCGCGGGCGGAATGAAGATGAACGAACCGGCGCTGGATCTCGCCGTTGTGATGGCGCTTGTGTCGAGCTTTAAGAACCGGGAGGTGGATCCGGGGATGCTGATCTTCGGGGAAGTCGGTCTTTCCGGCGAAGTCCGCGGAGTCTCCCAGGCGGCCCAGCGTGTGTCGGAGGCGATCAAGATGGGCTTTACAAGCTGTCTGCTCCCGAAATCAAATCTGGAGAAGTTAAAGGATGAGAAACGGATCAGACTGATCGGGGTGGAGAATGTGAGAGAGGCGATCCAGCTGATCTGATCGGAAAAGTACGGAGGATGCGGTAATGCTTTGAGCGGAAAAGGATCGGTCTGCAGGTTAGCATAAGGCAGCTGATTTTTTCGCTCGAAGTGCCGGATACAAAAATATAAGAAATTTTCAAATTAGTGTTGACAATTAAAACATTTCATGCTACTATAATGGAGCATTAAGTGATGCGCAACAAAATATAGGGGAATAGTTCAATGGTAGAGCAGCGGTCTCCAAAACCGTAGATGGGGGTTCGAGCCCCTCTTCCCCTGCTTCTGATGTACCGGAAAAATTATTTTTCCGGTTATTTTTTTATCCTGAAAGAGGTGCGGGATCTGAATGAAGAATTTATCGGAGCAATTCACAAAGAAACGCCGGCGCATCCAGGGCGCCGCATGGCGGAGACTGGACAACACGGCAAAACTTTTTGCGGCAGTGTCCGGAGAAGATCTGAGCAGTGTATTCCGGATCTCGGCGAATCTGAAGGAGCCGGTGGATCAGGAACTTCTCCACAGAGCCTTGCTCCTGACACTCCCGGAATTTGAAAATTTCCGGGTGAAGCTTCGGAAGGGATTTTTCTGGTACTATTTCGAGACGAACGACCGGGATCCTGTGATCGAGAAAGAGCAGAGCGCACCGTGCCGGTTTATCGATCCACATCGTGCGGCGAGATTTCCGTTTCGTGTCAGCTACTTCGGAAACCGCATCAATTTTGAGGTTTTCCACGGGCTGACAGACGGACTCGGAGCTCTCCGGTTTGCCTCGCGGCTGACGGAGCATTATCTGGAGTTAAAGAAAAATCTTCCGGTTATCACGGAAGAAAAAGAATTTTCTCCATTAAAAGAGGATGATTATCTCCGCTATTACAGAAAATTACCGAAACGCCACTATGAGAGCGAACCGGCACTTCAGGTAAGTGGGGAATTTCTTCCGTTTGACCAGATGGGGATCTTAAAGGGAACACTGCAGGTCGCGGATCTAAAAGCACAGTGCCGGAAATACGGGGTCAGTATCACAAAATACCTGGCAGCAGCACTTCTATGGTCTGTCATCCGGACAGAGACGGACGGGAAGAACCTGAAAAAACCGGCAGCGCTCAATCTTCCGGTCAATCTGCGGAGCTTTTTTGACTCGGAGACGCTCGCAAATTTTTTTGCGGTAGTCAATATCTCCTGGCCGAAAGGCAGGGCGCCGGAGAACTTCCGGGAGGTCCTCACAAACGTCAGTCGTCAGATGGACGAACAGATCGTGAAGGAGCGACTGGAGGAGACGATCTCCTACAATGTATCCAACGAGAAAAAGTGGTATGTGAGGGCGATCCCTCTGTTTATCAAGCATCTGGCGATGGAACTGATCTTCCTTCGCACAAGCCGCGCCCATACGATGACCTTTTCCAACATCGGCCCTGCAAAGATCCGGGAAGATCTGAGAGAGGATGTTGAGGATTTTGAGCTTCTCGTCGGTGCATCTCCGAAGCAGCGGATGAAATGCGGGGCGGTAGCTTACGATGGAAAGCTCTGCCTGGCGTTTACGAGTGCAATGGCAGAGAATCGTCTGCCGGAAGTGTTTTTCCGTTTCCTGGAAGATCAGGGGATCCCGGTGGAGCAGGAGAGCAACGGGATCACAGACCGGGAACATGATAAAGGACGGTATCCGGTGATCGCACAGGACCGCAGAAAGATCAAAAAGGCTGTCCGGATGTTTTATCTTTCGCTGGTGTTCGTTTCGGTCCTTGCGGGGATCGTAAATCTTGCAACCTACCGGCAGATCCCGTTTAAATGGTCACTCCTGACCGCGGGCGCCGCTGCCTATGTGGCGATGACATTAAAATTTTCCGTGATGCGCCATGCAAGCCTTTCCGGGATCCTTGTCAGGCAGTGTCTGGGGATCCAGGCGATCCTGCTTCTGATCGACACGCTGACGGGACTGCATGGCTGGTCGGTGGACTATGCGATCCCGTGCGTTGTCTTATTTGAAGTGGCGGCGATCCTGCTCATGATGCTCGTGAACCGACTGAACTGGCAGAGCTATTTTATGTACCAGATCGCGATCACGGTTTTAAGCTTTATCCCGCTGATCTTCTGGAAGATCGGCTGGACGAGGCATCCGCTGCTCACAGTGCTTTCTGTGGTGATCTCGGTGGCAGCGCTTCTTGCCACGGTGCTGCTCGGGGACAGGAGTGTGAAACGGGAATTGCGGCGGAGATTTCATGTGTGATAGATGAGGAAAAGGAACAGACAGGAAAGGAATGAAACATGAGCCGAAAAGAAGTCAGCATGATCGGGAATCTGACCAGGGATATGATGAGAGATATCATGGAGACATCTTTAAAAAAGCCGATCCAGACCGGAGAATTCCGAAAGAATCCGGTGGAACCGGCATGGCGGTGCCCGAATGATTATATCTATGAACTGATCCCGACAGGGAAATTCGTGATGGAATATTTAAAGCCGAAGCAGGCGGTCACTGGGCGGGTGATCCTGCAGCTCCACGGCGGCGGATATATCGGTCCGATGAAGAACATTTACCGGCGGTTTGCGGTTAAATATTCGGAACTGGGGTTCGGGGCGGATGTCCTGACTCCTGACTACCGGGTCGCACCGGAGCATCCGTTTCCGGCGGCACTCGAGGATGCAGTCTATGCCTACAAATGGCTTTTAAATGAAAAAATATACGATCCGGAACAGATCGTGGTTGCCGGAGATTCCGCGGGAGGCGGACTTGCCCTCGCGCTCTGTCTCTACGCAAAGGATCATGCGCTTCCGCTCCCGGCTGGGATCATCACGATGTCCCCTTGGACGGATGTGACGCTCAGCGGGGCTTCGTATGAGGAGAATTATACGATCGACCCATTGTTTGGAAATTCGAAAGAAAATATGCTCTACCAGTGCAGCTATATCGGGGATGATGATCCGAAGGACCCGTATCTGTCCCCGCTGTTTGGAAATTTTGAGGGCTTTCCTCCGATGCTCATGCAGGTGGGCTCCTATGAGGTCCTTCTTGATGACACGCGGGAAGCTGCGAAGAAAGCGAGAGCAGAGGGCGTAAAAGTCCGCTGTTCCGTCTACGACGGTATGTTCCACGTCTTCCAGATGGGACTCGACCTGATCCCGGAGAGCCGAGAGGCTTGGGAAGAGGTCGGAGAGTACCTGCGGATCGTTTACCGGATCCACAGGGATCAGGAAGGAAAGGTCGTAAAGAAGGTAAAGACGAGGCGGAAAGATACGGAGGAGCGGGCGAAACTGAATTTGCTGGCTTTTTTGAAGAGAGAATTGAAATAATGATATTTACAGGGAAGGTCGCTTAACCGAAAGGGGAGAGCGGCCTTTTTATGACATGAAATGCGAACTGCCGGAAAATGCTGACTTATAAAATCCGGCTCTTTTCCTTGCGTTTTTTTTCTGCACCTCGTATAATAAAAATTAACGGTTTTATAACAAAAACTGATAAAACAAATTGGAGGGAAACAAATGAGTCTCGAAAAATTTTTCCATCTCAAGGAAAACAACACGACTGTTAAGACCGAGATCATGGCCGGTGTGACGTCATTTATGACGATGGCGTATATCCTGGCGGTAAACCCGAACATCCTCGCAGCGGCGGGAATGGATCACGGCGCGGTCTTCACGGCGACAGCGGTGGCATCCTTCATCGGAACACTCTGTATGGCACTCTTTGCGAACTACCCATTCGCTCTGGCACCTGGAATGGGTCTGAACGCGTACTTTGCCTACACGGTCGTTCTCGGAATGGGGTATTCCTGGGAAGTTGCCCTTGCGGCAGTTCTCACAGAAGGTATCATCTTCATTATCCTTTCCTGCTTTAACATCAGGGAAGCGATCTTCAACGCGATTCCGTTCAACTTAAAGAAAGCGGTCAGCGTCGGAATCGGACTTTTTATCACATTCCTCGGTCTTCAGAACGCGAAGATCGTGATCGGAAGCTCCACGCTCGTCAGCCTGTTCTCCATCAGCGGATATAACAGCACACTTGCGGACGGACTCACAGCATCCATGAGCGATGCCGGGATCACGGTTCTCCTTGCGATCTTCGGAGTTCTGATCACAGGAATTCTGATTGTGAAGAATGTAAAGGGAAATATCCTCTGGGGAATCCTGATCACCTGGATCCTCGGTATCATCTGCCAGTTTGCCGGCGTGTATGTTCCGAATCCGGATCTCGGTTTCTACAACCTGCTCCCGGATTTCTCAAACGGAATTTCGATCCCGAGCCTGGCACCGATCATGTTCAAGTTCAGCTTAAAGGGCGTTCCGGTCCTTGAGTTCATCGTGATCGTGTTCGCGTTCCTCTTTGTTGACCTCTTTGATACACTCGGAACGCTCATCGGTGTATCTGCGAAGGCAGACATGCTGGACGCTGACGGAAAGCTCCCGAGGATCAAGGGCGCGCTCCTTGCGGATGCAGTCGGAACAACCTGCGGCGCATGTCTTGGTACTTCCACAATCACAACGTTCGTGGAGAGTGCTTCCGGCGTAACTGAGGGAGGAAGAACAGGACTTACATCCCTGACAACAGCGGTTCTCTTCCTGTTATCCCTGCTCCTGTCCCCGATCTTTTTGGCGATCCCGTCCTTTGCGACAGCTCCGGCTCTGATCACCGTAGGTTTCTACATGATCGGCTCCGTATCTGAGATCGATTTCAAGGACCCGGCAGACGGAATCCCTGCATTCCTCTGCATCATCGCGATGCCGTTCTTCTACAGCATCTCCGAGGGAATCTCCATGGGAGTTATCTCCTATGTTGTAATGAACCTCTTCGCAGGAAAGAAAGAGAAGATCACTCCGGTTATGTACATCCTGGCCGTGCTCTTTATCTTAAAGTACATTCTGATGTAATAACATCATAGACAACTCACAAAAAGCCGGATATATAGATGGATAAAAAACGCCATTTATGTATTCGGCTTTCGGTTACTATGCATTTGCAGAAACTTGCTGATAAGGAGTTCCTGCAGATTAAGACATCAGACAACTACCTGCCTTTTCTGTGACAAATGACAAAAATTGTCATAAACTTAACAAAAAGATGGTGACATCTGTCGATTGACGCTCAACTCCGAATATGGTATAAATGTATAATCGTAGGCAGTATGGAAACATTTTCGAACCATTTCATATATTGGAATGTTAGAAACCATTGCTGTTCACGATTCGCAAAAAGGGTTTATGGAATCAGGTATTTGACATCTGTGGGTTTAACAAAAAGGAGTTTGAGAAATATGATGAAACAGAAAAAAGTAAAATTTGCGTCTGCAGACGAGGCAAAGGAGTTTGTAAGCATTGCCAGCGGCTGTGATTTTGATGTGAATGTATTTTATAACCGTATGATCATTGATGCGAAGTCTCTTCTCGGAGTACTGAGCCTTGATCTTACAAAGATCCTCACCGTTGAGTTCGACGGTGAGAACACACTGTTCGAGGAGTTCCTCGAGAGAAAGAATCCGATGCACGCGGTAGCGTAACGGATCGAAGAAAAAACGAAGAGGCAGCGGCTGTACAAAACGTATGGCTGGCTGCTTTTTTTACGCGAACAATGAGCCAAAGTCCGCGCGCGAGAGACTTTGGCGATTGGCGCGATAACAAGGGGAAACTCGCGAAGCGTGTTTTCACTTGCTGACTTGAAAAAGTAAATTCCAGTGAAAAAGTAAATTCCACCGCTCTTTTAAAAGTTGCTTATAATCTAGTGATTT
>NZ_WQPQ01000025.1:0-23115 GCF_018785365.1 Clostridium sp. MCC344
CTAATTTTTAAACCGTTCTACTGTTTTGTTAGGTTTTGTTCTGAATGTTCTCATTCATGGTCTAAACCAAAGACCATTTTATAAGAATTTTCAGGGTTTTACATACTGTTCAGTTTTCAAGGAACTTTGTTTTTGTTGCTCTCTGTTCTTCAGCAGCAACTCATTCAGTCTATCATACCGTTTCCGGTTTGTCAAGAACTTTTTTCATCTTTTTTTGAAGTTCTTTTTTGAAGATTTTCAATCAGACGAACGGAGAAAGAGGGATTTGAACCCTCGCGCCGGTTTCCCGACCTACACCCTTAGCAGGGGCGCCTCTTCGGCCTCTTGAGTATTTCTCCTTATTACCGTAGCTAATTATCATTTATTAAGTTTGTCGGGCGAACTCGCCAGACGCAGGATTTATTATACAAGCTCTGTTTCTTTTTGTCAACAACTTTTTCCATCTTTTTTATTATTTTTTACTGCATGTTTTTCCTGCGTTCTGTGTTCGCAGAGAATATTCTCAGATCAGCAGCTGCACAACTGATCTGAATGGGCTTGTACTCCTATATTATGTAAGTGCAGCCTGAAGCTTATTCATCTTCCAGACAGAAAGAAGCTCAGAAATTGATCCTGCACACAGCAATCTCCGGGAAAACTACCCGAAAATCCCCCTCTGCAGGATCATGCTGCAGTTCTGAGCTTCTGATCCATCTGCTATTTCATATTATTTCTGATATTCTTTGATCGCAGTCTCATACAGATTATTGCCCTGGGAGTCGATCACGACTACCACCGGGAAATCTTCCACTTCCAGTTTCCGGATTGCCTCGGTCCCGAGATCATCATAGGCGACTACCTCGGATTTTTTGATGCGCTGGGATAAAAGAGCCCCTGCGCCGCCGATCGCTGCGAAATAGACCGAACCATTTCTTACGATGGCGTCGATCACAGCCTGGCTTCTCTTTCCCTTTCCGATCATGGCGCCCAGACCAAGATCTAAAAGTTTCGGTGCGTACTTATCCATACGGCTTGCCGTTGTCGGTCCTGCAGATCCGATTGGCCGTCCCTCTCTTGCCGGGGACGGTCCCATATAGTAGATTACATTTCCCTGCATCTCGATCGGAAGACTTTCCCCCGCATCCAGAGCCTCCTGCATTCTTTTATGTGCCGCATCTCTCGCCGTGTAAATGGTTCCCGTAAGAGTCACGTAGTCTCCGGCCCGGAGAGACAATGCGTCTTCTTTCTTAATTGGTACACTGATCTGTCTGTCCATGGTTTCCTCCGATCCTCTTATTAAATAACGCGATGCGCATGCCTGTTCACATGACAGCAGATATTCACTGCCAAAGGAAGTCCTGCAATATGCGTCGGATATGTCTCGATATTGACGGCCATAGCAGTCACGCGGCCGCCAAGACCTCCCGGTCCGATCCCGAGACCGTTGATCTTCTCCAGCATCTCTTTTTCCAAGTCACGGACATAGGCCACCGGAGATTCTTCTTCCAGATTTCTCGTCAGGGCATGTTTCGCCATCAGGGCACACTTTTCAAACGTGCCGCCGATGCCGACTCCCACCACCATCGGAGGACAGGCATTCGGTCCTGCATCGCGGACAGCCTCCAGGATCTTCTCTTTTACTCCCTCAATGCCGTCCGCAGGCTTTAACATGAACACACGGCTCATATTTTCGCTTCCGAATCCTTTTGGTGCCACTGTAATATCCACCTGGTCCCCATCGACGATCTCATAATGAATGATCGCTGGTGTATTGTCTTTTGTATTCACGCGGTCGATCGGATCACGAACGACGGATTTTCTCAGATATCCGTCCACGTATCCCTGGCGGACGCCTTCATCGATGGCATCCGTCAGATTTCCCCCTTCAATATGTACTTCCTGGCCGACTTTGATGAAAACGACGGCCATCCCCGTATCCTGACAGATCGGGATCATGTCTCTCCCGGCAATCTCCAGATTCTCCTGAAGCTGGTTTAAGATCTGCTTTCCAAGAGGGGATTCTTCCCGCTTTACACTCTCATCAAATACTTTTTTCATGTCATCCGAAAGGAAATGATTCGCCTCAATGCACATTTCCCGGATATTTTTTGTGATCTCACTCGCCTGAACGGTCCTCATAGACGATTTTCCTCCCTATTACTTTTTTGGATTGATCGCCATCGGACGGATTCCTTCCGGGATCGGCGGAATATATCCCTCCGCGCCGACGCGTCTTCTTAATTCTTTTTTCGCCTCTTCGATAAGCTCCGGTTTTTCCAGCATGTCAATGACAGTTCCCGCCATGACCTTTCCGGCAAACTGCATGCCTTTGTGTGCAATGGAAGATTTGCCTTGGGAAACCATCTGCCAGGAATGGCCCGGTGTTCCTGCTGCCTCCGTCACAGCGTTGATCTGCGCCGTCGGGCATACCCAGCTCACGTCACCAACGTCTGTAGATCCCTTTAAACACTCCTCCGTATCCATAAGCGGAACGATGAAGTCGTTGAGCACATCATCCGCATGAGGTGCCAGGAACTGTTCCACAGCCGCTTTTCTCGATTTTTCATATCTTACAAGAACATCCTGGATGTCCACATGATTTCCGCCGAACGTCTCGCCGATCTTTCTCGCGAATTCGATCTCCTCAGCAGTGTACGGTTCTCTTTCGATCTCCTCCAGGTTCTTCTGCATGATCTCCTCCATGACCGTGTTGTCCACGAGATTTGAGCATGCTTTTACGAACTGGAGCTCCATTTTTGTTCCCGTCATGAGAGCCGCACCTCTCGCGATATCGTTGACGCGCTCGTAGATCTCCTTCACCTGGCTGTTCTTCGGCGCACGGATCAGATAGAGGACCTCACTGTACGGCTGAACGACATTCGGAGAATATCCGCCTGTGTTGGTGATCGCATAGTGAATGCGTGCTTCCTGGATGATATGCTCTCTTAAATACTGCACACCTGTGTTCATAAGCTCCACAGCGTCAAGTGCGCTTCTTCCAAGCTCCGGGCATGCCGCCGCATGGGATGCCTGTCCGTAGAAACGGTAGATGATCTGATAGTTCGCAAGGGAACTTCCGACAGAAACCACATTTTTATCGCCCGGATGCCATGTCACCGCAAAATCCAGGTTGTCAAACACGCCGTCTCTCGCCATAAAGCTCTTTCCGGATCCGCCTTCCTCGCCCGGACAGCCAAAGAAGATCACGGTTCCCTCTTTCCCGTTCTTCTCCAGATACTCTTTTACCGCGATTGCAGCCGCTACAGAGCCTGTTCCGAGAAGATTGTGGCCGCAGCCATGTCCCGGTGCGCCATCGACCAGTGCGGTCTTTTCCAGGCTCTCAGACTCCTGGCTGAGGCCTGACAGAGCGTCAAACTCACCGAGAATGCCCACTACCGGCTTTCCTGATCCGTAGGTACCGGAAAACGCGGTCGCGATCCCCGCAAGATTTCTCTCCACCCCGAATCCTTCTTTTTCAAGAAGTTCACACAATACGTCCGTGGAATGGAATTCCTGGAACGCAGTCTCCGGCTGGTCCCAGATCCTGTCACTGGCTTCACACACCGGTCCGCGCTCTCTGTCAACTGCTTTTAATGCCTCTGCTTTTGTAATTCCCATCGCCGCATCCTCCTATGTTCATTGTTAAATAATGTTTAAAAAAATACAGGAACCCGGTATATCCAGATTCCTGTATCCAATCACTCCATAGTCAGAAATCCTGCTTACGGCCGGAAAATGATCTCACAACCGTTTTTTCTATTCATGAGCATGATCACTCTGTGATTTCTCCGTCCTCATTTTCCTCAGATTCCGGATCTTCCACATTTTCGTCCTCCTCATCCTGGCGGCTGCTTTCACGCACTTTCGCGATGGAAGCAACGCGGACATTGGAGTCGGCATCAATGCTCATCAGTTTTACGCCGGATGTGTTTCTGCCGATCACGGAGATATCGTCAACACCCATGCGGATCAGAATTCCTTCATTGGTGATCAGCATGATGTCTCTTCCATCGTCGAGCAGTTTCATTCCGACAAGATTTCCTGTCTTTTCTGTCACATTATAGCAGAGAAGTCCCTTACCGCCGCGCAGCTGCAGCTTAAATTCAGAGATTCCTGTTCTCTTTCCGTATCCCTTTTCCGATACAACGAGCATGTACTCGCCCTGGCTTGCCATCTGCATGCCGACAACTTCATCGCCCTCATCGAGCTTCATGCCGATCACGCCATAGGAAACACGGCCGGTAATTCTCGCATCCGTTTCCTTGAAGCGGATGGACATACCGAATTTTGTAGCGAGGAAGATATCCTCGGTATTATCTGTCACTTTTACCTCGATCAGCTCATCACCTTCACGGAGCAGGATCGCCTGGAGACCCGTCTTTCTCATGTTGCTGTACTCGCGCATCGGGGTCTTCTTTACCATACCGTTCTTTGTGGCCATGAAGAGGTACTTGTCATCATCGATCTCACGCATCGGGATCGCCGCTGTAACCTTTTCACCAGACTGAAGCTGTAAAAGGTTCACAATAGCCGTTCCGCGGGCTGTTCTGCCTGCCTCGGGGATCTCGTACGCCTTGATCCGGTAGCAGCGTCCCATGTTCGTAAAGAACATGATGTAGTGATGGTTCGTGGTCATGAGAAGATCCTCGATGAAGTCCTCATCGATCGTCTGCATTCCCTTGATCCCCTTGCCGCCGCGGTTCTGGCTCTTGAAATTGTCCACGGACATTCTCTTGATGTAGCCGAGATTTGTCATGGCAATAACAGTGTCATCATCGGAGATCAGATCTTCCACGGACATATCATCGTCGAAGCCGATCTTTGTCCGTCTGTCATCCCCGTACTTCTCGGATATCACAAGGATCTCTTTTTTGATCACACCTAATAATTTATTTTCATCAGCCAGGATTGCGCGCAATTCCGCGATCTTTGCCTCCAGTTCTTTATATTCATTCTCAAGCTTCTCGCGTTCCAGACCTGTGAGAGCACGCAGACGCATGTCAACGATCGCCTGTGCCTGCGGGTCCGTGAGCTCAAAGCGCTCCATGAGTTCCCGCTTCGCCTCAGCGACATTCGCGGAACCGCGGATGATCTTTATCACTTCGTCAATGTGGTCCAGAGCCTTTAATAAGCCCTCTAAGATATGGGCACGCTCTTCCGCCTTATTTAAGTCGTACTTCGTTCTTCTGGTCACAACGTCCTTCTGGTGATCCAGATAGTACTCCAGCATCTGAAGGAGGTTCAGGACCTTCGGCTCATTGTTTACCAGCGCCAGCATAATCACGCCGAAGGAATCCTGCAGCTGTGTATGCTTTAAGAGCTGGTTTAAGAGGACATTCGCATTTACATCTCTCCGAAGCTCGATGTTGATGCGGATTCCCTCACGGTTGGATTCATCGGTGATGCCGGTGATGCCGTCGATCTTCTTTGTCTTTACAAGCTCCGCCATCTTCTCGATCAGTCTTGCCTTATTGACAAGGTACGGAAGCTCTGTGACGATGATATGGCTCTTTCCGTTCGGTGCGGTCTCGATATTTGTCACGGCGCGGACTCTGATCTTTCCGCGTCCGGTACGGTACGCCTCCTCGATTCCTCTTGTTCCGAGGATCTCAGCTCCTGTCGGGAAATCCGGTCCCTTGATGATCTGTAAGATCTCCTCCAGGGAGGTCTGTCTTCCTTCCTCCACCTGGTTGTCGATGATCTTTACTACTGCCGCAATGACTTCCCGAAGGTTGTGCGGCGGGATATTTGTCGCCATTCCGACTGCGATACCGGTTCCGCCGTTTACAAGAAGGTTCGGGAATCTGGACGGCAATACGGTCGGCTCTTTCTCGGTCTCATCGAAGTTCGGGATAAAGTCAACGGTATCTTTATAGATGTCCGCCAGCATCTCAACGGAGATCTTGCTGAGTCTCGCCTCGGTGTATCGCATGGCAGCGGCACCGTCGCCATCGATCGAACCAAAGTTTCCGTGTCCGTCTACGAGCATGTAGCGCATGGACCATTTCTGAGCCATGTTTACCAATGCTCCGTAGATGGAGCTGTCTCCGTGCGGATGATATTTACCCATGGTATCGCCGACGATACGGGCGCTCTTTCTGTGGGGCTTATCCGGACCGTTGTTCAATTCCGCCATGGAGTAGAGGACACGTCTCTGTACCGGTTTTAAGCCGTCACGGACATCCGGGAGCGCTCGCGACGCGATAACGCTCATGGCATAGTCGATGTACGACTTTTCCATGGTCTTCTTTAAGTCTATTTCATGAATCTTGTCAAAAATATTCGGTTCCATTCTTTCCTCCAATGCAGCCTGCGCTGCGCCTTAAACCTGCGTAAACTGCGCCGCCTGACGTTCCGGAAGGATTTTATCTCTTTCCGGAGCGCCCTGCTGCCGCATTAAATGTCAAGAGTTCCGTACTTCGCGTTCTGTTCGATGAACTCACGGCGCGGCTCTACCTGATCTCCCATGAGTGTCGTGAAGGTGAGATCGATCTCCGATGTCATCTCCTCGTTCATGGTCACACGTAAAAGAATTCGGTGTTCCGGATCCATGGTCGTCTCCCAGAGCTGCTCCGCGTCCATCTCACCAAGTCCTTTGTAACGCTGGATCTTGTTGTTCTGGTCACGTCCGATCTCTTTTAAGATGTTGTTTAACTCCTCATCGCTGTACGCATACCATACCCGCTTGTTTTTCTCGATCTTATAGAGCGGCGGCTGTGCCAGATAAACGTAGCCCTGTTTGATGAGCTCCGGCATGAACCGGTAGATAAAGGTTAAAAGCAGGGTGCTGATATGGGCACCGTCCACATCGGCATCAGTCATGATGATGATCTTGTGGTAGCGGAGCTTCGAGATATCGAAATCCTCATGAATTCCGGTACCGAACGCCGTGATCATGGATTTGATCTCCGCATTTCCGTAGATCCTGTCGAGTCTCGCCTTCTCCACGTTTAAGATCTTTCCGCGGAGCGGCAGGATCGCCTGGGTGCTCTTATTTCTCGCGTCCTTCGCGGAACCGCCGGCGGAATCTCCCTCAACGATGTAGATCTCGCATTCCTCCGGGTGTTTGCTGGAGCAGTCTGCAAGTTTTCCCGGAAGTGATAAACCGTCAAGAACGGTCTTTCTTCTCGTTAAATCTCTCGCTTTTCTCGCCGCTGCGCGCGCACGCTGGGCAAGAACGGATTTCTCGATGATCGTCTTTGCGACGGACGGATTCTGCTCAAGGAAGTAGGTGAGCTGTTCCGATACCACGCTGTCCACAGCGCCTCTCGCCTCACTGTTTCCGAGTTTCTGCTTCGTCTGTCCCTCAAACTGCGGCTCCTCGATCTTGACACTGATGATGGCCGTCAGACCTTCACGGATATCCTCACCGGTAAGAGCCGGCTCGCTGTCCTTAAGAAGCTTGTTCTTTCTTCCGTAGTCGTTGAATGTCTTGGTCAGGGCATTTCTGAAACCGGTCAGGTGGGTTCCGCCCTCCGGTGTGTTGATGTTGTTTACAAAGCTGTAGATATTCTCCGTGTAGGAATCGTTGTGCTGCATGGCAACCTCCACCAGCACGTTGTCCTTCTTGCCCTCGCAGTAGATGACCGTGTCATACAGCGGCACATTGCTGCGGTTTAAATAGCTGACAAATTCCTTGATCCCGCCTTCATAGTGGAATACCTTTTCCTTCTTGTCCTCGCGGTCATCCCGTAAAATGATCTTTAAGTTCTTTGTCAGGAATGCCGTCTCGCGGAGACGGATCTTTAAGGTGTCATAGTCATAGACCGTCTCCTCAAAGATCTCCTTGTCCGGGAGGAAGGAAACCTTGGTACCGTGTTTGTCAGCCGGACAGTCGCCAACGATCTTTAACGGATACATCGTTTTTCCGCGCTCATAGCGCTGCTTGTAGATCTTTCCTCCGTGGTAGACTTCAACCTCAAGCCACTCCGACAGCGCGTTTACAACGGATGCACCTACGCCGTGCAGACCGCCGGATACCTTGTATCCCCCGCCGCCGAACTTACCGCCGGCATGAAGGATCGTAAATACGACTTCAACTGCAGGCAGTCCTGCTTTTTTCTGGATATCGACCGGGATTCCACGTCCGTCATCAATGACCGTGATCGAATTATCCGCGTTGATCTGCACATCAATGGTGTCGCAGTATCCTGCCAGGGCCTCATCCACTGCGTTATCCACGATCTCATATACCAGATGGTGAAGTCCCCTCGAAGACGTACTTCCAATGTACATTCCCGGTCTTTTTCTTACAGCCTCAAGTCCCTCCAGAATCTGGATTTGATCTGCATTATATTCTGCGCTCATGAAGTTCCTCCTTTAGTCTTCGCTCTCTACCGTTCCTTCAACAATCTTAAAAATCTTGTCCATCCGGAATTTGCTGTTTACAAACTCATCCAACCCTGTACAGGTGATCAGGGTCTGGATGTGGGTAATTTCTGAAAGTAAATGTTCCTGTCTCTTGCTGTCAAGTTCAGAAAGGACATCATCCAGTAAAAGCACCGGGTAATCCTTTACGATCTTTTTCACCAGCTCGATCTCCGCAAGTTTTAAAGAAAGAGCTGCCGTTCTCTGCTGTCCCTGGGAACCGAAACGTCTGATGTCTGTTCCGTTCACGATGAAATTCAGGTCATCGCGGTGCGGTCCTGTCAGGGTCTGCCTCTGTTTAATCTCCTGAAACTGGTTCTTTGCGAGCTGTTCCCTGAAATTCTCCGCCGTCACATTCGGCTCATAGGCGATGGAAAGTGTTTCCTTTCCGCCGGACAGTCCGGCATGGATCCCGGCGATCAGGGGATTCAGCTCTTTTATAAACTCGGAACGCATAATTATTAGTTCGGCACCATACTTTAAGAGCTGCTCGTCCCACATGGGGAGCGTGTCTTTTAAAGACGCGTTGTGGTCCATGTCTTTTAATAGCTTATTCCGTTGTATAACCGTTTTGTTATACTGTACCAGATTGTAGACATAGAGCTTATTCAGCTGGCAAAGTTCCAGGTCGACGAAGCGTCTCCGCTCGGCAGGTCCGTTCTTGATGATATTCAGATCTTCCGGTGAAAAGAAGATCACATTGACGATCCCGAAAAGTTCGCTTGCCTTTTTGATCGGAACGCCATTGACTGCGACCCCTTTTGCCTTATTTTTTTTCAGATGCATATCGATCCGGTAGGGAATTCCATCCCGGCGGACCATCATTTTGATATGGGATTCATCTGCACCGAACCTGATGATCTCTTTATCTTTGCTGCCCCGATGCGATTTTGTTGTGCTGCACACATAGACTGCCTCCAGGATATTCGTCTTTCCCTGGGCATTATCTCCATAAAGAACGTTCGTTCCTTTATGAAAATCGATATGTAAATGACTGTAATTTCTGTAATCTGACAGCTCGATGGATTCTATGAACATGAAAAAATCCTTACTTTTCTACCTTAAATGTCTTTCCGTCATAGGAAACAGTATCTCCAGGGTAAAGTTTTTTGCCGCGCTGGGTCTCAACTTCCCCATTTACTTTTACAAGTCCGTCCTGGATCACAAACTTTGCGTCCACTCCGGAGCCAACAAGACCGGCAAGTTTTAATGCCTGTCCCAGCTTGATAAATTCATCTTTTAAGTGAATACTTTCCATTTTTCTCCTTTTTTATTCCGGTTTTCTGAAAAAACCAGCCCGAAACTCCGGATTTTTCTGGAATTTCGGGAAAATTTCATCTGTTTTTAGATCGCAGCCGCGTTAAAGTTTACCGGAAGGATCAGATAAATATAATTTTCTTCCTCATCTTTGATGAAACACGGAGATTTTGCGTTCATCATATAGAGAGTTACTTCCTCATCATCGATGATGCGGAGTGCATCACTTAAGAATTTCGGGTTGAATCCGATCATCAGATCCTGGCCTGTCTTATGGATCAGGATCTCCGCATTCATCGTACCGAAACTGGAATTTAATTTCAGGCTCATTTTTGAATCTTCGATGTTCAAAATGATCGGTTTTTTATCATTTTCGCGGATCAGAATGATGGCTCTCTCGATGCTGTCGAGAAAATCTTTCTTATTCAGAGTCACTTTTGTGGCATAATCACTGGAAAGCATCTGATCTACTTTGAAATATTCGCCCTCGATCAGGCGGGAAACAACGATCGTATCATCAAATTCGAAGAGAATATGGTTCGCTCCGAAGAAGATCTGGACCTCTTTTTCGTTGTCTCCGGTCAGAATTTTACTGATTTCATTCAAAGTTTTTCCCGGAACGATGACTTTTGTGCTTTCATATTCATCTTTTAATACAATTTTGCGAATTGCCATACGATGACCATCGAGAGAAACAACTCTTAATGTATCGCCGTTTACCTCAAAAAGCTCACCTGTCATCATCTTGTTGCTGTCATTAACAGAGATGGAGAAGATGGTCTGGCGAATCACTTCCTTTAAGGAAAACTGGGAAAGTGTAATGTTTTTATTTCTCTCAATATACGGAAGATAGGAGAATTCCTCACCATCTTTTCCCTGAATTTTGAATACAGAGTTCTCACAGGCGATCACAGTATTGAATTTTTCGTCAGATTCGATCGTTACAAGGGAATCTGAATCAGATAATTTTCTTGCAATTTCAGAAAAAAGCTTTGCATCCAGTGCAATTTTACCTTTTTCAAGGATATCACCTTCAACTTTTGTCTCAATGCCGAGCTCCATATCGTTAGCTGTCAGTTTGATCTCATCTGTAGATGCATCAATCAGGATGCACTCTAAGATCGGCATCGTTGTTTTTGACGGAACTGCCTTGAGAACAATATTGATACCGTTTAAAAGAGCGGTCTTCTGGAATGTCAGTTTCATAGTTGTTGATAACTTCCTTTCTTGAGAAACGTTCATAAGATAAAGAAATATATAAAAGATATTCGTCTTAACAGTAGTAGGGGGTGTGAATTTGTTAATAAGGGGAAAAAGCCCTGTGAAACACTGAAAAAAACGCTGTGAAAACCATTGTGGGTAACTAAAAAAATACGGAAGGACAACCGAAGAGTTTTCCACAGGCAAAAATCCGGAAAAATTATCCGATTTTTATCCACAAATTTTCAACGGGATTTCCACGAAAAAATCCACAAAGCTGTTTTGCGCATTCAAAGTTACAGTTCACACGCCTACTGCGGGTTGATCTTTTTCTTTAAAATATCGATCGTATTCTTTAAATTCTCATCAGTCTTTAATTCACTGGCGATCTTTTTCGTTCCATGAATGATCGTCGTGTGATCACGACCGCCGAGAGCTTTTCCGATATTCTGGAGAGACTCATTTGTCATATCACCGCACAGATACATGACGATCTGGCGAGGAAATACGAGTTCCTTGCTTCGTTTCTGACCGATGAGATCGAGAGGAGTGATGCCGAAATGCTCAGAAACTACATTAATAATGAGCTGCGGCGTCACTTCACGGGCTGCATTCGGAGAGATCAGATCTTTCAATGCTTCCTCGGCAAGTTCAAGATTGATCTCCTTATTATTTAATTTGCTGGAAGCGACGATCTTTGTGAGCGCACCTTCCAGTTCACGGATGTTGGATTTTACATTGGTAGCGATATATTTGATGATCTCGTTGTCAATGTTGTATCCTTCCAGTTCTTCTTTTTTCCGAAGGATCGCCATCCGGGTCTCATAGTCCGGCGGCTGGATATCTACGGTAAGTCCCCATTCGAAACGGGAACGAAGACGGTCTTCGAGTGTTTCGATTTCTCTCGGAGGACGGTCGGAAGAAATAATGATCTGCTTTTTTGCCTCATAGAGGGCATTGAATGTATGGAAAAATTCTTCCTGGGTACTTTCTTTGCCGATGATGAACTGGATATCATCGATCAGAAGAACATCATTATTTCTGTATTTTTCACGGAATTCCGTGGTGGAAACATTGTTTTTGTTACGGATCGCGTCGATCAGTTCGTTCGTAAATTTTTCGGAAGTCACGTACAGGATCTTTGCGCTCGGGTTATTTTTTAAGATGAAATGGGCAACGGAATGCATTAAGTGTGTTTTTCCGAGTCCCACGCCTCCATAAATAAATAACGGGTTATAGATCTCGCCCGGAGATTCCGCAACAGCCAGGGATGCAGCATGGGCAAGATTGTTGTTTTTTCCGACTACGAAGGTATCAAATGTGTAGCGCGGATTTAAGTTTGCGTTCTGAAGAGCAAGCTGACTGACCGTATTATTGTTCACGTTGATCAGACGATTCTCTTTTTCCGGTTCCTTCACGTCAGATTTCAGTTTGAAATCCAGTTTACACTGAAAACCTGTGATCTCCTCGATCGTAATTGTCAACAGGAATTCATATTTCTTTTTCACATAGCTGATGAAGGCAGAATCCGGCACCAGGATCGTGAGGATATCTTTATCCACAGAATCCGGGATCAGCGGCAGCAGCCATGTGCGGTAGGACACCTCTGAAATATCGTGTTCTTCTTTGATATTTAAAAGGATTTCGTCCCATTTAGCTTTGATTTCTTCCAGCATATTCATACTCCTAAACATGTGTATAACGATGTGCATAGCTGTGGAAAAGGTGGGGACCTGTCCACAAAAGCACATAAACCCAATCTAATCTTATTCTAACGTAAAAGAGGATAATTTTCAATGTCAAATGTGAAAATCCACAACTTTTCCAATAAGTTATCCACAACTTATCCACGATTTGGGGATAAGTTGATAATTGCGGGTGGAAAACATGTGAATACCCACATAACAAGATGTACGCCAGGAACGGACACGAAAAATACAACAGGTTGTGTCCGCGAAGGATGGACAGGTCGGGCAGAGAGGCTGAAATCAGGCGGGCAGCAGGAGAGATGCTGAGAAAAATTTCTTTTGTGTATAGGAAGAAAAAATGCAGGGCACGGAATACCGGGAGAAGAAATCTGTAAAATGGAAAAATTGGAAAATGCAGGAAAACAGTTTGACTCTGAGACGATGACACGGTATAATGCAAGTCGTGACTATATTGCATTGTATCTCGCAAGAGAACAGTAGCAGGAGGAATTGAAAAATGAAAATTGAAAAGAAAGTTCTGGACATGTCCCTCGCCGGGATCTTTACCGCGATCATCATCGCCATGTCGGTCGTACCGTTTCTCGGTTACATCCCGTTAGGCTTTATGAATGCGACGATCATTCACGTCCCGGTCATCATCGGAGCGATCATTCTCGGACCGAAGTACGGCGCTTACTTAGGACTGGTATTTGGTGTGACCAGCCTCGTAAAAGCGACCATTACCCCTGGTGTGACCTCCTTTGTATTCAGCCCGTTTGTTACGATCGGCGGATACAGCGGAAACATGTGGAGCGCCGTGATCGCGATCGTGCCGCGTGTATGCATCGGCATCGTTGCTTATTATGTATATAAGCTGATCATGAAGGTCGCTCACGGGATCAAAGGCAGCCAGACCGTTGCCCTCTGGGTGGCTGGTATTGCAGGAGGTATGACAAACACACTGCTTGTCATGAATGGAATCTACATCTTCTTCGGACAGAGCTATGCCGCAGCGTCCAACAAAGCAGTCGAGCACATCTACGATGTGATCCTCGGGATCATCCTCGGATTTGGAGTTCCGGAGGCGATCGTTGCCGGTATTCTTACAACAGCGATCACGAAGGTCCTGTTTAAGATCATGAAAAACAACGGCTGATCGTGAGCCGGAAGAGTGTGCATCGCAGCAAATAGAGAGCTGCAGCTTCTATATAATAATGAAGAGATACTAAATATAGTGACATAAAATCGAAACATACATTTTATGGGGGATGGCGAAAAGCTGTCCCCCTTTTTGGATGACGGAGAGAGAAAGACGGGCGTTTGTATGAGGACTCTCCGGAAAGCCGGAATGTGGATAACAGGCGAAAAAATTACAAAGATATGAGTCGGAAATCCCCATGATTTAAGGATTTTTTTGAAATTTGGTCTTGACGAAGGACGGCAATTTTTATATAATCGATACGATGCTTCAATATGTCTTAGTTTATATGTACATGAGAAGGTACTTGAATTTATAGTAAGAGGAGGTGCCGGGTTTATGAAGATGACATTTCAGCCGAAGAACACTCAGAGAAAAAGAGTTCATGGTTTCAGAGCGAGAATGGCAACAGCAGGTGGCAGAAAAGTTTTAGCTGCCAGAAGAGCAAAAGGTAGAGCTAGATTATCTGCTTAATGAACCAAGAGAGTATCCGGAAGTTTAGGAAAACTTTTGGATACTCTTTTTTGTTATTCAGAGAGGTATTGAATGAAAAGGTTCAATTCGTTAAAGAAAAATCAGGACTTCCAGACGGTTTACCGCGGTGGAAAGTCCTACGCAAACAAATATCTGGTCATGTACGTGATGGATTCGGGACGGGAGGACACGAGGATCGGCATTTCCGCCAGCAAAAAGGTTGGAAACAGCGTCGTGAGACATCGGTTCGCGAGACTTGTCCGTGAAAGTTTCCGGTTAAATAAGGACATATTAGAAGACGGCAAAGACATCATCGTTGTCGCGCGGGTCGCGGCAAAAGACAAAAATTTCGACAAGATTGAGAGTGCATTTCTGCACTTATGCGGGCTTCATAACATTTTAAAAGAATCGAAGTGAGTGGTTTATGAAATGGGTACTGATTGGTCTGATCAAGATTTACAGGAAGTTTATCTCTCCCTGTATCGGCCCTCACTGTATTTATACGCCGACCTGCTCCCAGTACGCCATGGAAGCGATCAAGAAATACGGCGCTATAAAAGGTACTTATCTTGCTTGCAGGCGGATTCTGCGATGTCACCCGTTTGCAAAAGGCGGTTATGATCCAGTCCCGTAGAAAACCCCAGGAGGTAAGATATGGTTTTGACGAAGGCTGGTTCCATTCTGGGACCGATCGCGACTGTCCTTGGCTATGTCATGGACATCCTCTTCAGATTTACAAGCAGCTTCGGCGTGTTTAATGTAGGTCTGTGCATCATTCTGTTTACGATCGTAATGAAAACACTGATGATACCGCTGACGATCAAACAGCAGAAAACCACAAAACTCATGTCTGTCATGAATCCGGAGATCCAGGCGATCCAGAAGAAGTATAAAGGAAAGTCAGATCAGGAGTCCATGCAGCGTCAGAACGTGGAGATTCAGGCTGTTTACGAGAAGTACGGCACAAGCATGACAGGCGGATGCCTTCCACTGCTGATCCAGATGCCGATCCTTCTTGCACTGTACCGTGTCATCTACAATATTCCGGCATACGTTCCGTCTGTCCGCGTTTATTTCGACAACGTTGTCACTCCGTTGATGGGACAGGCTGACTATGCTCAGAAGTTACAGGAAATCACAAATATCGCAACCGCCTGCGGCGGAAAATTAGACAAGTTTGATTTCACAAATGCAAACCGTCTTGTAGACATGCTCTATAAATTCTCCACATCCCAGTGGGGAGAACTTCAGGCACTGTTCCCGGCAATCTCTGATGTGATCGGCCAGAATGCTGCTGTTGTCGAGAGAATGAACACGTTCCTTGGTTTAAATATGGCAGAGGCGCCGGGCTGGGTACCGTCCTTCGCATGGATCATCCCGATTCTTGCGGCAGTATCCCAGTGGTTCAGCACAAAGCTCATGAGCGGAAATCAGCCGTCCACATCCGCAGATGCAGAGAATCCGATGGCCCAGTCCATGAAGACTATGACAACGACAATGCCGTTATTCTCCGCGTTCATCTGTATCACGATGCCGGCAGGTCTTGGTATCTACTGGATCGCGACCAGCGTTGTTACAATTATCCAGCAGCTCATCGTTAACGCGTACATGGATAAGGTAAACATCGACGATATGATCGCAAAGAACCTGGAAAAGGTAAATAAGAAACGTGCAAAACAGGGACTTCCGCCGGCTAAGGTAACTCAGAACGCTACCGCATCCTTAAAGGCTATCAAGGCTGAGGAGGAGAAGGAAAAAGTTGCTGAGGAAGTTAAGAAGGAAAAGATCGCGAAACAGATCGAGGAGTCCAGCAAGTACTACAACACCAACGCGAAACCGGGAAGTCTCGCTTCCAAAGCAGCGATGGTCCAGAAGTACAATGAGGCACATGACAAGCGAAAATAATAAGGGGGTTCTGTTATGGAAATGATTACAGTGACTGCGAAAACTGTGGAAGATGCAATCACACAGGCATCCCTGCAGCTCGGTGTGAGCAGTGATCGGATTCAGTACGAGGTCGTGGAAAAGGGAAGTGCTGGAGTTCTTGGCGGACTCTTTGGTTCCAAGCCGGCAGTGATCCGCGCGAAGAAGATCGAGACCGTTGACGATAAGGCCGTAGATTTCCTGAATTCCGTTTTCGATGCAATGGGCCTTGCTGTTGATGTGGAAGTGAAAATGAATGAAGAGGAAAAGGAGATGGATGTCAATCTGACCGGCGAGGAGATGGGACTTCTCATTGGTAAGAGAGGACAGACACTCGATTCCCTTCAGTATCTTGTAAGCCTTGTTGTAAATAAGGAATCTGAGGACTACTTAAGAGTCAAGCTGGATACCGAAAATTACAGAGAGAGAAGAAAAGAAACACTGGAGACTCTCGCAAAGAATATTGCTTACAAAGTAAAACGGACAAGACGTCCGGTTTCCTTAGAGCCGATGAACCCGTACGAAAGACGGATCATTCACTCTGCACTTCAGAACGATAAATACGTATTCACAAAGAGCGAAGGTGAGGATCCGTTCCGTCATGTTGTGATCGCATTAAAGAAGGAAGAGCGCAGGGAGAGAAGACCGAGATACGAGAGACGCGAGAGAACATCCGCTTACGAAAATACTCGTCGTGAGCAGGAATAAAACAAGCATATCGGAATGAAAGAGGGGTTGCCTATGGCAGCCCCTTTGTGCTATGATAGGGTGACAAATTGTGTGAATTCCCGTGCATTTTGGAAACCGAATTGCGGCAGGATCAGATGATAGAAGTTCTGCTTCCAAAATGTGCGGAACAGGAAAAATTGCGATGCTGTCTGTCTGGAATATGAAACAGGCAGCAGGAATATCAGGATGGAGATTATGGAATATACAGATACGATTGCAGCGATCGCGACGGCGATGGGAAATTCCGGGATCGGGATCGTGCGGATCAGCGGTGAAAATGCGGTGGAAGTTGCGGAAAAAGTGTTCCGCTCCCCGGGAAAGAAGAAGCTCTCGGAAGCTGCGAGTCACACGATCCATTACGGATATGTTTATGATGGAGATGAGACGATCGATGAGGTCCTTCTGATGCTCATGAGAGGACCGAGAAGCTATACGGCGGAAGATACCGTTGAGATCGACTGTCATGGCGGAATGCTCGTCACAAGACGGATCCTGGAGACAGTCTTAAAGGCTGGAGCGAGACTTGCCGAGCCGGGAGAATTCACAAAACGCGCCTTCTTGAACGGCAGGATCGATCTCTCACAGGCGGAGGCCGTCATCGACGTGATCAACGCGAAAAATGAATATGCGCTGCAGTCATCTGTCAGCCAGCTTCGCGGAAGCGTGTCGAAGGAGATCCATGAGATCCGGGATCAGATCATCTACGAGATCGCCTTTATCGAGTCGGCGCTCGATGACCCGGAGCATATTTCCCTGGACGGATACGGGGAGAAGCTCCTCGGCGTGGTCCTTTCCGTGAAGAAAAAACTGGAAAAACTGATCCGTTCCTCCTCAAACGGACGCGTGGTCTCAGAGGGCGTGAAGACGGTTATCCTGGGGAAACCGAATGCCGGAAAATCGTCGCTGATGAACGTTTTAGTCGGTGAGGACCGCGCGATCGTGACGGATGTGGCAGGAACCACGAGAGATATTCTGGAGGAACATATCTACCTTCAGGGGATCAGCTTAAATGTTGTGGATACGGCCGGGATCCGGGACACGGAGGATGTGGTCGAAAAGATCGGTGTCTCCCGCGCGATGGAAGAGGCAAAGAAGGCCGATCTGATCATCTACGTCGTGGATGGATCGAGAGAGCTGGATGAGAATGATTATCAGATCATGGACTTCATAAATGACCGGAAAGCCGTTGTCCTCTTAAATAAGAGCGACCTGGAACCGGTCGTGTCCGCGAAAGAAGTGGAAGAGCGGTCGGGACATAAGGTGATCGGGATCTCCGCAAAGGAGGAGACCGGAATTGACCTTCTGGAAGAGGAGATAAAGGCTTTATTCTATGAAGGTGAGATCGACTTCAACGACCAGGTCATGATCACGAATGTGCGCCATGTGAGGGCTCTAAAGGATGCTTTTGATAGCATGTCCATGGTTGAGAAAAGTATTGAGAACGGCATGCCGGAGGATTTCTATTCGATCGATCTGATGGATGCGTATGAGAAGCTGGGACTCATCGTCGGGGAATCCGTGGAGGATGATCTGGTGAACGAGATCTTCAGCAAATTCTGTATGGGAAAATAGAAAAGAGGAAATAAAATGCCGGTAGTAGAGGAGACATATGATATTGTAGTTGTCGGTGCGGGCCATGCGGGATGCGAGGCGGCACTTGCGGCAGCGAGACTTGGATTTGAGACGATCATGTTCACGGTCAGCGTGGACAGCATCGCTCTGATGCCGTGCAACCCGAACGTCGGAGGAAGTTCCAAGGGACATCTTGTCCGTGAGCTGGATGCCCTCGGCGGAGAGATGGGAAAAAATATCGATAAAACATTTATCCAGTCAAAGATGTTAAACGAGTCAAAGGGGCCGGCGGTCCATTCCCTGCGCGCCCAGGCGGATAAGCAGGAGTATACGAGATCCATGCGCCGCGTCCTTGAAAACACGGACCACCTGACGATCCGCCAGGCCGAGGTGGCTGAGATCCTGACGGAGGAGATCCCGGGAGAATACGGGACCTTTAAAGAGGAACACGGAGAAAACGGGCAGCAGGAGAGCAGCTATCCGGTGAAAAAGAGGATCATCGGCGTGAAAACGTATTCCGGCGCGATCTATAAGTGCCGCGCGGTCGTTCTTGCAACCGGCGTATATCTCCGCGCGAGATGCATCTACGGGGATGTCAGCAATCCGACAGGACCGAACGGTCTGCAGGCGGCCAACCATCTGACAGACTCCTTAAAGGCAAACGGGATCGAGATGTACCGCTTTAAGACAGGAACTCCGGCGAGAGCAGATAAGAGAAGTATCGATTTTTCGAAGATGGAAGAGCAGTTCGGAGACAAGCGCGTCGTTCCGTTCTCCTTCTCCACGGATCCGGAGTCGGTGCAGAAAGACCAGATTTCCTGCTGGCTGACCTACACAAATGAGAAGACTCATGAGATCATCCGGAACAACCTGGACCGTTCGCCGTTATTCTCCGGTGCGATCGAAGGAACGGGACCGAGATACTGCCCGTCGATCGAGGATAAGGTTGTAAAATTCCCGGATAAGGAGCGCCATCAGGTGTTCGTAGAGCCGGAGGGACTCTACACGAACGAGATGTATCTCGGCGGAATGTCGAGTTCTCTTCCGGAGGATGTCCAGTATGCGATGTACCGGACTGTTCCGGGGCTTGAAAATGTCAAAATTGTTCGAAATGCATATGCAATTGAGTATGATTGCATCAACCCGAGACAGTTAAAAGCGTCTCTCGAATTTAAAAATATCGATGGATTATTCTCCGGCGGCCAGTTTAACGGAAGCTCCGGATACGAGGAAGCTGCCGTTCAGGGCTTCATGGCCGGCGTCAACGCGGCGAGAAAGCTGCAGGAGAAGAGTGCAGTGGTCCTTGACCGTTCCCAGGCGTATATCGGGGTTCTGATCGATGATCTTGTCACGAAAGAGAACCATGAGCCGTACCGTATGATGACATCGAGAGCAGAATATCGTCTGCTCCTTCGCCAGGACAATGCGGACCTCAGACTTCGTGGGATCGGACATGAGATCGGCCTTGTGTCGGATGAGCAGTATGAATACGTGGTATGGAAAGAAAAAGCCATCGAGGAGGAGATCGCCCGTCTGGAAAAGGCGACGATCGGAGCGAACGAGAAAGTTCAGAAGTTCCTTGAGGCACATGGAAGTACAACATTAAAATCCGGAAGCACACTCGCAGAACTCATTAAGAGACCGGAACTGAATTATGAGATGCTGGCGGAACTCGACGAGAAGAGACCGGAACTTCCGGCTGATGTGCGGGAACAAGTTGATATAAATCTGAAATATGACGGATATATCCGCAGACAGAAGCAGCAGGTAGCTCAGTTCAAGAAGCTGGAAGGAAGAAAAATCCCGGCGGATCTCGACTATACGACGGTGAACAGCCTTCGAAGAGAGGCAGTCCAGAAACTGAATCTCTACAAACCTGAGAATATCGGCCAGGCGTCCAGAATTTCCGGTGTGTCTCCGGCTGATATTTCCGTGCTGATGGTACATCTGGAGCAGATGGGGAGAAAGTAATAACATGACAGATGAATTTGTAAAATTATTGGATCAGGGCTGCGTGGATCTCGGAGTGACGCTTTCGGATCAGCAGAAAGAGCAGTTTTTCAAGTATTATGAGATGCTGATCGAGAAGAATAAAGTGATGAATCTCACGGCGATCACGGAGCTTTCAGATGTGATCACAAAGCATTTCGTGGACAGTCTGCTCCTTGTTCTTGCTGCACCTGAGCTTGGATTAAAACTGGATGCGTCATCGAAATACAGCTGTATCGATGTGGGAACCGGAGCGGGATTTCCGGGAATCCCGTTAAAGATCGCATTTCCTGGCCTTAAGATCACACTCTTGGATTCCTTAAATAAGAGAGTCGGATTCTTAAATGAAGTGATCGAGGCACTGGGACTTACTGATATCACAGCAGTCCACGGCCGCGCCGAGGATTACGGCCGCGACCCGAAATACAGGGAACAGTTTGATCTCTGCGTATCCCGCGCGGTTGCGAATATGTCCACACTTTCCGAATACTGCATTCCGTTCGTGAAAAAAGGCGGCTATTTTATTCCGTATAAATCGGGGAAAGCTGACGAGGAGATCGAACAGGCGAAATCTGCGGTAAAAAAACTCGGCGGAGAACTGAAAGAAGTGATCGTAAAAGTTCTTCCGGAGACAGATGTGGAACGCACCTTTGTCCCGGTCAAGAAGATGGCAGTCACTGCAAAGAAATATCCGAGAAAGGCGGGACTTCCGGGGAAGGAACCGTTGAAGTAACGATTATTGATAAAAAACAAGCGCTGATCCTGATTTACACAGGACCGGCGCTTTGTTTTTATTTATGGGCAGGAATGTTTCACGTGAAACATTTGGGATATTTTTGATAAATGTCATCAGTTGAAAAACATCTGAATGATCGAGCTGACCTCCTCTGGCTTTTCAATCTGCGGAAGATGTTTTGTGTTGGCAATCGTGCTGGACTCGATCGCTGGGTTGCACTTCGTATATTCTTTTGTGATCAGATCGATATCCGGCTCCGCTTCACCGCCGAGAATATAGATGCTGTTGTCGATCTTTTCCAGAGTTTTTGTGATGTTACATTTCGTGTAATTACACTGGACGCTGGCGTAGACAGACTTCGGAGAGTCGCCAAGATGGGCGGACTCATAATATTTGTCGAGGTTGTGCGGATTTACATCGTACGGATTGTAGAAGTAGTTCTCGGAGAATGTTTTGGAGATGATACTTCTCGCAGATGCAAAATTGTAGAGCAGAGTTCCGACGATCGGGAGATCGAGGATCAACTTGTAACATTTTGCAGATTTTCCCGGTATATGGCAGCAGGAGAGGAGTGAGTCCGGATTGATGAACATCATCTGCTCAAAGAGATCCGGATTGTATCCGCAGGCCATTGTTGCGATCGGAGCGGAGGCACCGGTAGCGACAATATTTGTGCGGCGACCGATCTCAGACTTCACGAAATCGTTTAACAACTGCACATAGAGGAAGTTTGTATAAGTCAGGTTCGGTTTTTCGGAACGGCCACAGCCTAAAAGGTCGATCGTGTAAATGGTGTAATGTTCTTTTAAAAGCGGGATCAAAGAATCCCATTCACAGCCGCTGGATGCATGAGTCAGATCATGAACGAGAAGAAGTGGTTTTCCTGTTCCAGTCTTTGTATAGTAAATATTGCCAAGTCTCCAGCGATAGCAGCGTGGCTCCGGCTGAGCCAGAAGATTTCTTGAAACCGCGGACATCTTGATGTATTTGTTGATCAGCGCTGTTCCGACAGCCGCACCGGCAGAGAGAAGAACAGCAGTGATGATTCTGTTTTTTACTTTCATAGTTCACCTCGAAATTGGATGATGGAATATCGAATAGAAACAGGAACTTTTGCGAGAGAAGAGCAGTGAATTCATACCGCTTTCCCGGGCTGTTCCATGGGTATATTATAATATAATTGGTGGGGAGATACAACAGGCGAAAGTATGAAATGTTTCTGAAGAAAATTGGCAGTTGTCTGAGAGAAAGATTTCAGATTAAAAGGCGGTAGTAGGAAGATTGGTGATATATTGGACTTAGGATAACAAGCGGGAATCCTCGGTTATTCAATTGCCGATGTAGTTCACAGAGGAATATCGAAATGAGGGAAAAAAGTTGTGCTTGATGGGAAATACATGGAAAGAAAATGGCGATGTTCCACGTGAAACATCAGAGCGAAAAAATCGGAAGAGCAGATTGTTTCACATGAAACATTTTAATAAAAAACGAGTTGAGAGCGAAATATAATGTTCCATGTGAAACATCTGAAAGAAAACGTATATGAACAAGAAAACCGGTTTATGTGAAAAACGGAAGATGGAAAGTGTTAGTAAACGTATATATAGAGCGGAAATGTTCCACGTGAAACATCTGAGAGAAAATGCACATGAAAAAGAAAATGGTTTACGGATAAGTACAAAAAGAAAACATTGATGGGAAGAAAAATTGTTCCACGTGAAACATTTAAGAAAAGACACTGAAGTTTTGTAAAAGTATGAAAGAAGCTTAGAAAAGTACTATAAGAGAAAAATGAAAGAAAAGCACTAAAAATAAATGGATAAGCCATGATACTTTATGTGAGACATGGAGCATCAAAAAGTAAACATAGAAATAAGATCTTGAACGCAGATAAGCATTCCCCCGCTTCAAGTGCGCGGAGCACTAAGCGGTGGGTGAGTGGGATGCTTATGTCAGTGGGAGTTGAAAGCTCCCACTGACAGATCGCGAAGCGACTGCGTTCA